>JBHHYX010000044.1:0-19790 GCA_046757765.1 Acidobacteriota bacterium
AAAAAAAGTCCCCTCTCCTTGCAGGCCCAGGACTGTGGGGGTGCGGTCGAGTACAACTGCGAGCAGGGTGTTGCCGCTGTGTTGGCGGCCTATGACGAAAATGGGGGCGGGGGCTGTGTTCATAGGCGGAGGCGGGGCTGAGCGAGGTGAGCTCCTCATCCGGGGCTCTCGCGCGCGGCGGCGCGGCGGGAGCGGTGGGCGACGACGGCGAGGCGATGGGCGCGTTGGCGAGGCTGGTTCATACGATCGGCCGCGGGCACCGTTCCGGGAGAGAGGGGAAGTGTTTTTCAATGGTGCCGACGACAGTCTCCACGCTTAGGTCTTGCATGTGTCCCGTGGAAGCACGCAGCACCCGCGAGGGGCCGGGGCCGCGAGGGCCCCAGCGGGCGGGATCGGTGGGCCCGAAGAGAGCCAGTAGTGGGCGACCCAAGGCGGCGGCCAAGTGCATGGCGCCAGAGTCGTTGGTGAGGACCAGTTCGGAGAGGGCAAGCAGCGCGGCCAGTTGGCAGACGTCTGTGCGGCCCACCAGATTCAGTGGCGGGACTCGGAGCCGCGCGGCCACCGCTTGCGCTCGGTGCTGATCGTAGGTTGAGCCCAGCAGGAGGGCACGAAGAGCGTTCTGCGTGAGCCAGTTGGCTACTGCGGCGAAGCGTTCGAGGGGCCAGCACTTCTGGGGATTGCCGGATCCGGGACAGAGAGCTAGGAAGGGTTCCCCTTGCCATCCTTCTTGCCGGAGTTGTTCTTGAGCTCGCGCTTGCACCGAGGCAGGGAGTTGGAGCTGGAACTCGGCCTCGGCCAGCGGGAGGCCGGCGGCGGCGAGCAAAGCGAGCCCTTCTTCCAAGCGATGGCGGTCCGGAGGAGGGTGCGACAGCGGCAGAGAGAGGCAACTGGAGGAGGAGCCGTAGCCGACCAGCGCCGGAATGCGCGCCCAGCGGAGCAGCAGCCGACTCAAGGGGTGGAAATCGAAGATGAAGGCCACGTCAAAGCGGGCGAGTTGCCGGCGGAGGTGGGCGGTTTGGCGAAGGCCGGAACGGGCTTGGTCGGGGCGGGTGGACCAGCGGGGGTCGTAACAAAAGATCTGGTCCACGTCGGGGCACAGCTCCACCAGGGAACGGAAGGGAGTCTTAACGACCATGGCGACGTCCGCCTGGGGGCGGGCGCGCTTCAAGGCGGTGGCCGCCGGAAGCTGCAAGACCACGTCGCCCAAGTGAGTGATGCTCCAGAGGACATACCGGCGCGCTGTAGGTGTGGGCGGCTTGGGAGCCCGTGGCGCCACCCGTTCGGCCCAGCAAAGCAGCTTCTGCTTGATAGTCATCTTATTTTTTCGGCCACAATCAGCAAATTGTCATGCTGGCGGAGCACGTCCCAATAGAGGTACCGCAAGAAGTTGCGGAGCCGAGGGGTGGGGCCGAGCCAGCGGCGCAACTCGTAGAGGGGCCTCGCCCAGGCTGCTGGCTGGGCCGGATTCTCGCCGGCCCCCAGCACCCCCAAGCCTCCCGTGCGACGGATCGTGACGATCCGAAAGCCCTCTAGTTGCAACAACACCCTAAGAGTTTCCAAGGTGAAGTAATAAAGATGCTCCTGGGGCTTGATGTTGCTCCATCGACCCCTGAGTTCCCGAGCGTGCGGACTGCCGAAGTCGGGCACCTCGATGAGCAAGCGGCCTTTTTCCGAGAGCAACTCATGGATTCGGCGCACAGTCCGGCGCGGGTGGGGCACATGTTCCAGCACGTGCAGGAGCGAAAGGGCGTCGAATGAGCCTGGTGGGAAGCGACTGTCCTCGAGTGTGCCCACGTGCACGTCGACCCGGGCCGCCTCCCGGGCCACTTCGGCGGCATAGGAACTGTACTCAACACCTGCTACTTGCCAGCCGTGCTGCTTTGCCGTGGCGAGGAAATGTCCTGTCCCGCAGCCGACGTCCAGCAGACGCCCGGGAGGCCGACCAGCTGCGACCAATCGGAAGCGCTGACGGTTCCAAGAAGTGTCGCTTTCCGAGGGCGCCGGATGTGTCGGCGGTTTAAAGACTTCCTTCTGAAAGTAGTCCCGGGCATAGACTTGGTCTCGCAAGCTGGCGGAGGGGCGGGGATTGACATAGATAAGTCCACACCGGCGGCAGCGAACTAGCCGGTCGCCTTCCACCACAAACACCAACTTGGTATCGTCGGCCCCGCAGAGCTCGCAGGGAACGTATTCTAGGTCATCCGGCGTTGAAGGCGGTTGCTTCACGCTCAATCTTCTCAGGAATGGTCTCTCTGGTTGGTCGCTTTTTGCGCTTGGACGTGAAGGTAATTCGGGTGCTGACAAACTTTAAGATTCGTAAATCCGAGGGCTTTCAGTTGGTCCAGCACCCGTTCTGGCATCACCTCCGCGGGTAACAGGCGCGGATGGACTTCACAGCTGGCTAGCTTGCAGGCTTTCTGCGCTAGGGTGCGGCTTAGCCCCTCAATGACCGCGTATTCATAACCTTCCACATCGATTTTGACAGCCGTGGGTATGGGCAAGCACTTACTTTCTATGAGCCAGTCGCCCGGCACAACCTCGATGCGCTGCGCGAGCCACCTTTTCCGTGGTGACACCCCTACGAGACTAAAGGTTTTCCTATCAGGTGGAACCATATGAACTACGCGGTGGCGATCGCCAAGGGCCAAGCGAAAAGTTCGAACATTTGTCAGTCCATTGAGTCTCAGATTTTCTTGGAGTCGTTCGTGGCAGTACTCCTCTGGCTCAACGGCCACCACAAAACCCTCTTTGCCCACCGTCTTGGCGGCGAAGAGAGTGTATAGGCCAATACCGGCGCCGACGTCATATACGCAATCGCCCGGCCGCAAGGATTGAAGGAAAGGCTCCAGCAGGTGACGCTCACCACCCAAGGAGTTTAGGCCTTCCCCCTCCGCCTTCGTGAAATAGTAAAACTGAGCGGATTTCCCCGCCACCTCCAGATGAAGCACCCCGCCTTGCGGAGCGCACCCCAGCCGGCGAAACTGCATGAGCCCTCTGCGTATCCCCAACAGACCCAACAGCCGGCGCAGGTAGTAACGGTAGGGGAACCGTCTTAGGAGTTGCATTGCGTATCAATTGGTTTGGCGGCCAGCAGCGGGTGTTCTTCCGTGGGGATGAAAGACTCGGGAGTGGGCTGGCGAGCCAGGCGCAGGGCCTGGCGGTGGCTCTTCCAAAGGAGGCGGAGGAAAGCGAATTTGTCTCGCGCCGCGGCGAAGTAGCGCCAGTAAACGCGCCAGTTTTTGAGAACAAATAGCGGCAACAACCAGGCCGCTCCGCGGAAACGCTTGGCAAAGCCGAAGGCGGTATTCCGAAAGTAGTCCTCCAGCCAGCGGGGACTCATGTATTCGGTTCCCGCTGGCATGCCGCCGCGGGGAGCGCCGTGGTGGTGGAGGAGAGCGCGGCCGCCGTTGGCTAGGCGATAGCCACGGCGCCGCATGCGGTAGACGAAATCATTTTCCTCGCCCAAGGCGTTACCGGAAAAGCGCGGGTCAAACCCTCCCACTTCCAGGATGACACCGCGGCGAAAGGACATATTGCAACCATAGGCCGTAGGCGCGTAGGAGCCAGCGGGGCGGAAGGGTTTGAAAGGCGGATCGATATTGGAGTGGCCGGCCACGCCGGCGATGCCGGCCTCCTCCCGGTAGTAAGCTACGTGGTTGGCCACGAACTCCGGCCCGAAGCTAACGTCGTCGTCCACGAAAATCACGATTTCGCCGGTGGAGTGGGCAACCCCTAGGTTGCGCGCGAGCGGCAGATTGGCAACCGAGCTGCAAACACGGCGAATCCGGTGGGCATTCTCTTCGAGAAAGGCTTGGGTGGCCGGAGTGTGGGTGCGCGCCTGGTCCACTACGATGATTTCCAGGTTGGGGTAGGTTTGCGTTAGGGCACAGCGGAGAGTTTGACAGAGTTCTTCTTCCCGCTCGTAGGTTGGAATGACCAACGAGACACCGGGGCTCCGGGTTTCGCTGGAACGGGGTTCGTGGTCTTGGGACGGCATCGCGCAAAAACGTCCTTCCCGCGTGCCGGGCATCCCCGGTGCCGCGGAGGCTTTCTAAGTTTACCCGAGAACGTGACGCATGCGATACTCTCACGCTCGTAGTCCTGACGGAAAACCATGATTCCATCCTTCCTGCACCGCCGCTGGCTGGCCGGCGTGGACCCGCATTTGTATGAGGTGATCGAGGGGGCGTCGGTTTCTTTTGTGTTGCGGGCGTTGGCTACCGGGCTCTCGTTTGCCTTTAACCTGCTCCTGGCCCGCCTCCTAGGTGCGGAGGGCGCGGGCCTCTATTACCTGGCGCTGAGCGTGACCGCCATCGGAGGGGTTCTGGGGCGGCTGGGGTTGCCGAATGCACTCCTGCGGTTCAGCGCCGGGCACGCCGCCAAGGAGGAATGGGATAAGTTGGCGGGCCTCTATCGCGAAGGGATGCGAACCACTGTGCTTGCTTCCGTGGCGGCCATGGCGCTGGTGCTGATCACGGCGCCGCAGATTGCCGAACTCCTCTTTTCCGAACCCGCTTTGGCGGCTCCCCTGCGATTGATTTCCCTCTCGATTTTGCCGAGCAATTTGCTGAGCCTACACTCAGAATTACTCCGGGGGTTGCGAAAAATCCGCGAGGCGTTGCTGGTGCAGGCTGTGGGCGTACCCCTAATCAGTGCCCCCTTCCTGGCCTGGTTAGGGAGTTCCTGGGGGGTTATGGGAGCCGTTACCGCCTATCTGGGGGCCACTGTCCTGGCACTGTGTCTGGGGGCCGCCGTGTGGCGCCGCACCACGCCGCAACTGCGGGGTCTCAGCGGCGAGTTCGACAGGCGCTTGCTTGTGAGGACCAGCCTGCCCATGTTTTGGGTAGCGGTCACAAGTTTGATGGTGACCTGGACGGATACCATCCTGCTGGGGGTCTGGCAGGACAGCGAATCGGTGGGTATCTACGGCATCGCCGTCCGGCTCAGCGCCTTGACCAGCTTCATTCTGGTGGCGGTCAACACGGTGGCGGCGCCGAAATTCGCCGCTCTGTATGCGCAGAACGATCTTCGACTCCTGGGTTCACTCGCGCGGCGGACCACCACATTGATGACCTTGCTGGCCACGCCCCTGCTGATATTATTTATGCTAGTTCCGCACTGGGTCCTCCGGCTGTTTGGCCCGGAGTTTCAGGCGGGGGGGGTGGCGCTGGCCATTCTGGCAGTGGGGCAATTCGTCAATGTGGCCACGGGATCAGTTGGATACTTGCTGATCATGTGCGGTCATGAACGGGAATACCGGAAGATCATGGTCACGTTTGCCGGCTTCAATTTGCTGCTGAACATCCTGCTCATCCCCAAGTATGGCATCGAAGGGGCTGCTCTGGCAACCGCTGCCACTGTGGCGTTCGGGAACATCGCCCTGGCTGTGATGGTGTACCGCAAACTTTCCATCAACAGCTTACCCTCCTGGAATTGGAGTGTTTTCAGTGCCAAATAAAACTGCTCAGCCTCCCGTCATCCTTATCGGGGCGCCGCGCTCCGGCACCAGTATGCTCACCCGCCTACTGGAGGCGTTGGGGCTCTTTGTCGGCAAGCATGGAAATTCAAACTATGAAGCTAGGTTTTTCGAAACGATCAATAGCTGGGTGGTACGGCAAAGTGGAGGGCACTGGGACTATCCCCAGCCGGTGCATTTCCTGCTAGAGAATCAAGAAGCCCGAACGCAGACGGTGGATTACATTCGCTTTTTGCTCAGCACTCCACGGGTGCTTTCTTTCTTCGGTTGGCGAAACTATCTGCGCTACCGCAGCCCCTTCAAGCTCGACTTCCCTTGGGGATGGAAAGACCCTCATAACACACTTACGCTGCCTCTATGGCTGGATGTTTTCCCGGATGCTAGGGTTCTTCATATTTGGCGGCATGGAGTGGACGTCGCGCGGAGCTTGAGAGTACTGGGCCCAGCGAGAATGCCGAGGACCTGGTCAAAGCGGATTTACTACAGAATGAAGCCCCTCCATTGGTTTCGGCCGAAGCGAGGAAATTTCGTATGGAGCGTGCGCTGCGCCTCCTTGGAGGGGGGCTTTTCCCTTTGGGAGGAATATATCTCGGAGGCGCGCCAGCACATACGGAACTTGGGAGAGCGAGCGATGGAGATCAAGTACGAGGATTTTCTTGCCGAGCCGCAGAAGGCTCTGCGCTCCCTGGCTCGGTTCTGCGACCTGACTGTCAGCGAGGGGGCTACTGCTCGGCTGGCGCAGCAGGTAGAAAGAGAACGGGCGTATGCCTACCAGGGAGACCCCGAGTTGCGGGCCTTTGCCGATTGTGTGGCGGAGCGCTTGAAGGCCCATGGTTACTAGGCCCCAGGCGCAAACTGCATTCCGGGAAGGGAGTTTTAAGCGGAACGGCGGCACAGGCAGACCCAGCACTGAGCGCGGGCCGTAAGGCCGGGCTGGAACTGCCAGTGATGGGGTTGCTCGATAAGGATTTGTTTCAGCCCGCGGCGCAGGCGGTACCAGGAGGAATGGCGCGGATCTTTCCAGCGTCGGGTTAGCGGTGCTGATACAGCAGTGTAACTGGGCGACTGCTGCCATCGATGCAGCCCCCGACGGACAAGGCTCAACCACAAAGGGAAGTCACGTACCTGGCAGTAGAACTTGAGTTGAGGGAAGTGAACGCACAGGAGTTGTCGCAGGCTATCAGGGGTAAAGATGTGCTTGTGAAAAGGATTGTCTGCAGCGCCGGCCTCGGCTGGAACTGAGAGCAACAGGAGACCTTGCGGACGCAACACGCGACTGGTTTCTTTGATGAAGGCCTCTGGTCTCTCCAAGTGCTCCAGGGTTTCGAAACTGACAACGACATCGCAAGTGTTGTAGAACTCTGTAAGCGGGCGGGTCAAGTCAGCGCAGTGATGGGAAACGTTTGGCGCAGAAAAATGCGCACGGGCCAACTCCAGAGCCTCGCTGGATGAATCGAGCGCAATGACACGGGCGGCTGAGCGTGCCAGGAGATGGGAGCCATAGCCAGACCCGCAGGCGGCATCCATGACAACCTTGTTGCGCGTCCAGGCCAGGGCGAACTGGTAGCGGGCGATGTGGGAAGGAAACATCCAATCCCAAGGGTCGGTTCCGGGCACAATTCGTTCGACCATAACTTTTGTTTCACACTAGGGGAAGCGACGAAAAAAATCAAGCGACGGCGAGCCACTGAGAAAGTCCGAAGGCGGCGGGCACGGGAGCGAGCGGAGGATTAATCCTAACGCGTTGGAATCCAGCGGGAGTTCATTGAAGTCCATTGGAATGCAGCCGGGGGCGGCGCGCGGTGGCCGGTTTCAGCCGGAGAGGTTAGAAGGTGGCGAGGGCGGCTTCTTCGGCTTCGACCAGGTCGAGGACGGTATCGAGCTGCACCATCTTCAGGGCCTGCATGGCTCGCTTGGGGTTCGCCGAAGAGTTTGCACTTGCCGCCGGCTTGGTTCAGGCTGCTGAGGGCGCGCATCAGAGCGCCGATGCCGGAAGTGTCCATCTCGGGCAGCCCGGCCAGGTTGGAGCTCAGGGGTTCGTCCCTTATGAAGGGCGTCCAAGACGATGATGGATAGGGTCGTGTACGCGGCACAAGAGGCGTGTGAACGTCGCCGAGTTGCCAAACTGAGAAGGACATTCCCAAGGTGGGAAGACTTTTGGGCAAACTGGCTGCTTGGGGCCGTATGTGTCTGGATTTCGGCAGTAATTCCCGGACGCAGAGTATGGAAAGGGGATTGCCAAGATGCAATAGGTGTCAGTTCAACGGGAAGACTCTCCAGTGAGACGTTCAGCCAAATGGGTGTACGGCTGGATAACCCTCCTTTTGTTAGTTTCCGCTTGCGTGATGATACGAGCGCAAGCGCAGTTTCTGGGGCGACAACAGGCCATTGTGACGGAGCTACTTGCGGAACAGACAGTTCCCAGATTGATAAAAATCAGCGGTATGGTGAAGCAACCAAGAAGTTCATTCTACCTATTAGGATCATCAGGACCCGATGTAGTAGGCATCACGTTTTCCATTTACGACCAGCCAAGCGGGGGCGCACCCCTCTGGCTCGAAACGCAGAACGTGGCCCTAGATGAAGAAGGCCAGTACACGGTCTTTCTAGGAACGACCAAGAAGAACGGAATTCCCCTTGATCTTTTTACGACCGGAAAGGCCAATTGGTTGGGCATCCAAATCCAAGGTGAGCCTGAACAGCCTCGCCTCCCCTTTGTCAGTGTTCCGTATGCTTTGAAAGCGGAGGAGGCAGAGAGGCTCTCCGGAAAGAGCGTCACCGAATTCGTACTTATTGACCGCTTGCTGGAGGAATTCCACAATCAAATACAGGAGAAGGGAATCGGTTTCATCCCTCCAGTTGTCCCCGTGCCCAATCCCAGTGGGCCTAGCACGCAAGCACGGAGAAAAGGCGCGATTCGAGTACCTGACCCTAAGGGGCTTACAAGGCTGGCCGGTGACGTGGCATTTCTCAACTGGCCACAGACTTGGCCGGCAGCACAGACGTTCACCACGGCTAATGTGGATCTTCTCAACAAGTTTCGGGTGGTTCGAGCGGGGGGCAAGTACCCCACGATTCAAGATGCGATTGACGATTTGCCGGCGGGGGGAGGGGTAGTGTTTATTCCTCCGGGGGAATACAGGCTGGCCGCCCCTCTGGTGATCACGAAACGCAACGTGCGCCTCGTTGGGGTGGGATGGGCTCGAACCGCCTCGGTCGCAGCTGGAACACGGCTTGTTTTTACAGGGGCAACTGACGGGATTCAAGTGAACGCCCCCCCGGGAGGACTGTCCGGCATCATCATCGAAAATCTGGGCATCCTCACGGATAACCCGGCTGGCGGCTCGGCCATCATGTTGGATGGCACGTTGGGGACGGTGGCCTACAGCGTTATTCGCAATGTGCACATCGAGCCGAGGGCAAATGCTTCGTGGGCCAAGGGAATCGAGTTGATCAGGTCTCAGAACATCACGGTGGAAAACGGCATTATCTTCGCTAACGCAGGGAAGGGGATCAAGCATTGCATTTCGTTGGATGGCCCTTCGCAGGGAAACACTTTCCTAGGTGTCAGCATAACCGGGGATGCTCACGGAGGCACGGCAACGGGAGTGACCACAACAGGTGGCGCTTCCTTCTCCTGGTTTGGCGGGGTGGTGCAAGGGGGATTTACCACGGCGGCCTTCAATATTGTCCTCGGTCAAGCTTATATCTACGGCACCCATGTCGAGGTGAATCCTGGTGGCGGATTTGGCTATATCTACGACAATTCGGCTCTTGGGACCACGGTGGTGGGACCCCGAGGCGGTTCCTTCAGCATTGGGCCGAGCGCAAACGCGTGGGATTTTTCCCTCATCGGAGGTTCCGTCGGGGAAATTACTCTGGGTGAATTTGCCAAAAACCCTATTATCATGCCAGCGCAAGTTAACCGGAAGCTGATTGACAACGGAGCTAGTTACCCCTTTATTGGGCAGTTCCGACGGGTGGGCAGGACTATCCCGGAGTCGATAAGAATCGGCAAGGGAATCAGTCCCGAGGGCGATGGTTTCAAACATGCCCGCTTCCAAAGCTGCACCACCTCGGCGCAGAGCGGCACCACCTGTGATACTTCCTTCTCGTGGGAAAAACCATTTGTGGACGCCCGTTACACTGTAACCTGCTCGATCACGCAGAGTGCTGCTCCCGTACGATTGACTTCCATTCCGTCGAAGAGGGCTGATGGAATCACGGTTCGGATTGAGGCCGCCACTGACACTGCCACGAGTGGGACCCTCGAATGTATGGCCGTCCATGACTGAGCATTCTTGCACCGAGGTCACAGGGGTGAGGGGGATCCTTCCTTGGGAATCACTGTGCAAGAAGAATGACAGGAGTCGGCCGTTCTTAATGAACTGTCGGTTCTTAGGCAGGACACAGGCCGGGCTTCTGGGGGGAGCGTGACGCTTTCCCCCGCCGGTGGACATCTTGGTGGCAGCGAGCACAGAGGGTGATTAGGTTTTGCTCAACATCGCCCCCCAGCCGGGCTCGCGGGTTGCGGTGGTGAACCTGAAGATTGCTGGGACGACCGCAGTTTTGACAGCGCCAGCCATCGCGCTCCAGCACCCGCTGGCGCAGTTGGCCGTAGGAGTCGGAGTCGAGGCGGAGCCGCGGGCGCCTTGAAGAAAAGCGAGTCATCCGTGTTCTCGGATGCGCTCTAGAAATTTCTGCCTCTGCGGCAGGGATAGGAAGTCGTAGAGGCGGGAGACGGCAAAAAGCAGGAGATCCGGATTGCCGTTTTGTAGGTTGGCCCCGCCCAGAAAGTCGGCGCAGATCATTTCCAGACAATACCCCCGGGACTTATCGGTACCCAGCATGAGGGCAGCCGTTTCGAGGGCTTTGTCCACCACGGGTAGCTGGCTCTTGTAGAGCTTGAAATAGATAATCTCCCAAGGTTCGGTCTCCTTGCCCGTAAGGTGGGACTCCACCTCACGCTTGAAGTCTTCCTTGGGTAGGGTTCGGGCTTTGTGCAGCCAGGTTGCACAATCGAAGCGCCGTCCGTCCGAGCGGGCCACCTTAACGAGTTCCGTTGCCTTGGTCCAACCAACTTTCTTGAGATCCCGCCGGACCTGTTTCGGCAGGTGCTCATGAATGGCCATGAGGTAGTACGCCTTCCGCCGGGATTCGGGAAAGCGCTTTTCCAGGAACTCATCGAAGGATTTCAGGTTGTCAAGTCGCCAGTACTGGCCGGCCCGCACCTCGCAGAGGTAGCGGCCAAGCTCAACAAACCGGCTCTCTTTTTCGTGTTCAACACTCTGCTCCCAGGCCAGGATGTGATCGATTTTGGAGAGCACAAACAGGGCCCGGCGGCGGTTGAGCTTTGGGGCCACGAGGGGCCGCCCGTTAGTAGTCAATGTCCCCAAGCCAATCAAGGTCACTGGCTCCCGGCGTGCGTATCAGCTTTGCGTCCACCAAGTCTTGCTTTCCTAGGCAGAGCCCGAGATGAGGGCAGCCGAGGCACCCGTTCTGGGGGAAGCGGATGCCGCTGTGGGGAAGGAAGTAGCTGGCCTCGATGCGCCCAATGGTCTCCTCGACCAGGCGGGCATATTCCCGGCGCTGCTCCAGGGTGATGCGAGTCCGGAGGTACTGGATTTCAGGAATCCGTTTGCGGACGAAAGCCACTACGGCCACGTCCTCTAGGTCTGTCAGCCAGGAGTAGCAAACGAGCTGGGGGTCCAGGGAAAGCAGACCTTCGGGCTCCTCCGGGTACCGGCTGGTGGTGGTCTTCCATTCGATTACACAGCGCAGGCCATCGAGGAACCCGATGGCATCGATGTAGGCCCTGAAATCATTGCCGTTCCCCAGAGGGCGGCTGATCTTGACCTGAAGGTTTCGCCTAGGCCGCAGGACTCGAACCCGGTGGTCCTGGGCAAAGCGCTCAAGCAGCAGGATCCCTTGACGATACATCTTCTCCCAGTTATCTCCGTTGGGGTACTCCAACTGGGTCTCTTGAAGGGCGGACCATTCCTGGAAAAAGACCTGGGTGGGATCCTTCCGGAGAAAGTAGGCTGTAAGAGCCTGCTCAAAGACCCGCCCAAAGAGCAGGTTGGCCCGGGCATCCTTCTCCCGCCACCCATCGAGATACCGGTGCTTGTAACGCTTCGGGCAGGCCAGGTACTGGCTGAGCTGGGTGTAGCTGTAGGTCATGGCTAGTCTTGCCCTTTCTCGGCGGAGGCCGTGGAGATATCGTTCCAGCCCCACTCGGGGGCGAACCCGTCCAGGTTCAGATAGGAGTGGCCATTGACTGTGGAATGGGAGACTTTGACGATTCCCCGCAGACCGATCAGCTCCTTCTCGTCTACTTCGTCTCGGCCCAGGAGTTCGGTGTCATAGCCAAAGTCGCGGAGGAACCAGCTGAGCTTCCAGAGGGCTTTCTTGGTGCAATAGAGGCGTCCGGGAAAAGTCTGGTCGGCCAACTCCTCCGGTTGAAGGATGGAGAAGCGGAGTGCGAAGAAAGGCTTCCGCGGATGGAGACGATAGTGTGCTCGTTCAACCCGGACAAGGAAGACTCCTTCCGGGATTTCGGCCCCGTTCAGTGCTTCTTGGCTGAGACCGGGGATATGTCGGTTCATTTCCTGACCTCCTCCGGGTGGACGTAGCGATTGAGGTGGCAGATCAGGCCGGGCCGGTCCTTGACCGCCCACTCGGCCAGATTGTTGATGAAGGCCTCGACCATGTCCCGCGGGGCTTCCCGCAGGGTCTCGGTGGCGCAGAAGTCCGCCGCGTAGCGTTTGACCAGTGTGGGGTCGAGTTTGTGCTGGCGGATCAACTGGCAGAGCCGGTCCCGCAGCCGGGGCTGGCCATTGCCCGAAACTGGCTGCTTGGGGGGAACGCTTTGCCCCCTCCGAAGGTCATCAGCCGAGGAAAGAGAAGAACCGATTTCCTCGACGGAACAGAGTCCGATTCCGTAGGCTTTTCGGAGGGCCCGGTTCACCGCCCGGGTCTCGGCCACGCGCATTTCGGCGCCCCGGACCAGGGGTGAGACGTTGGAGGGATCGGCATCCCCGTAGCCCACGAACCCCTTGGACCCCCGGGCCCTGTACACAATGGCCCGGAAGACCCATTTGCTGGCCCCAGGGTCGCAGAACTCCCGGAGGGGGCGGGTCTGGATACCGCGGCAGCCCTGACGGCAGGCCAGGCGAAGGAGGCCGGCGTGGGTGACGTACCAGCGGCCGTCGAGGAGGAGCAAATCTCCGAGGGAAACGCAAAGGCCATGTTCACCGCTAAGAGCCTTGAGCGACCTTACCTGTTCGGCAGTCAAAATCCCCCAGCGGTGCTTCGCGAGCCGTAGGTTCTGGCCTGCAAGTTTTTGGTTGTCCGCAGCCTGTGTTTTCGTAGGCATCAGGAACTCTCCATGTGGAGTCATCCTATGTCATCCATAGGATGACATTCGGGAAGCCTTTTGTCAAGTGATTTCTTTGGGCGGTCCGGGGAAGCAAAGAGTGGTAGAATCCGATGGCATGAAAAAGGACACCAGGCTGACTTTTCGCGTCCCCTCGGGCCTGAAGAAGAGTTTAGAGATCATCGCGGCGCGAGAGGGAAGAAGTGTTGCTCAGATTAGCGAAGCGTTCTTGAAGTCTGGGATCCAGGTTTATCGGAAGCAGGGATCTAAATATCTACAGCGATACTTGGCCCGCCAAAAGAAGTAAGAAGGGACAACAAGAAAATAAATGGGTAAGATCTCGGGCATCGAGCCAACAGTGCTTATTGCATAGGGCCACGAGAGGTGCAGGCCGTTAGAACACTGATGTTTCTCACAGGCAAAACGGCAAGAGGGAACTCCCCCGTAAAATGCTTCTAACCCCTTCATACGTCAATAGTTAAGAGAAACTGCAGCCTAGAAGTTTCCTGCCCACCCAAAATTCCCGCTTGACGTCTCAGCAAAGAAAAAGCGAAAATAAAGCTGAGGGAGGAGACTCCCAGAAGGAGCAAGTCAGGATTCCTTGCGTCAGCGAAGGGAGGCAGAAGATGTCCACCACTAGTGGAGTCAAACAACCCGAAGTCGTAACAACACCGCGAAAATCGACCAAAGAGCAATCGAAGAAGCAACCTACCGCGCTTGCCCGCCGGGGGCCGACCGGGCCCAGGACCAGACGGGGCAAGATGAAGTCCCGCTACAATGCGCTCAAGCATGGAATCTTTGCCCGGGTCGTCTTGCGCGGAACTGCATTGAAGGAAAATAAGGCCGACTACGAAAACTTGCTCGAATCCTTCAGGCAGAGCGTGCAACCCCAGGGAGGACTGGAAGAGTTCCTCGTGGAACAATTGGCTCAGTTGGCTTGGCGGAAAGGGCGAGCGGTTAGAGCCGAGGCCGCTATCATAATGGAACAAACTGAGTTTCTTCGTCGGGACTGTGATGATAGGCTGCGGTCTGCGTCAGAAGGACATAAGCTAGAGTTGGCCAGGTTTGGTGGCACAGCCAGAAAACGGCACAATCCGTATCTTTTGGCCAAATCCGTAGAAGTACTTGACCTTCTGAAAACCAAGGTCTTGCATTCTCGCTTCGAACCAGAAATCGATGAACGGCTGCTTGCAAGCTTGTTTGGGGAGTCTGGCACGACTGAAGAATTGTGGCTGGAGTATTCCCTCTGCTCGAGCCGGAATCAGGAAACAGGGGAAACGGCTCCCCAATCTGGACCGGATGAAGCGAAGAGAAAATTTGCGCGGGCAGTGGACGCTGAAATAGCCAGAATTAGGGAAGAAATCAAAGAGCTGGAAGAAAGGCAACGAAGCGAGCTTCCTTTGAAGGAGGAGGGCTTGGCTGTGCCCAAAGAAGAGGAAATGAATCGTCTCCTACGCTACGAAGCCCGCTTGGATGGGGCCTTCGATAGAACCTTGCAGCAGCTCGAGCGCTTGCAGCGTATGCGACTGGGGCAGCCGGTGCCGCCGACGGTGAAAGTTGATGTGACGCGCTAACAGGCGTCTCTCCGATAGAATCCAGATCGCAGGGTTCTGCTCCGCCACAAGAGGGGGTAAATCCAGTTTTCTTGCGAAGCTAAATGTAGGACTGCTTTCGGAGAAGACCTTTACCCTGCTCAGCGGCCTGTTTCAGCCCTCTCAAGCGAGAACTCTTTCATGTTGTGGTATTGTTTAGGTTCGCCCTGAACGGAGAGGATGTGGATATTGCGGACCTCGCATCTCCTTGCAAAGAGATCTCCGACACGCGGGAATATGGTCTTTCTTGTACCTGGTTCTAGCCTGCCGTACATCAAACTAAGATGGGGGACGAAAAGCGGACCCGCATGAGTTCCCGTGCCTTGCCGTTGGTCTTCATTTATTCTTCAATTCTTGCATTAGGACCTTTTCCCTACTGGAACCTAGCTGGGCTCTTCCCCTATGCTTCGGTCTAGGTGTTATGCTTGCTATACGAAGGAGGTATGTGAGTTGTTCTGGCAGTTACAAGCGCGAAGGCGGGAAGAACACTTGTATTGCTTTCTTTCCTACACATATTGCTATTCTTCTCTAGCGGTAGGAGTTTTTGGCGAGGGGCTCCATGTTGCCACGAGAACAGCTTAGAGAAATCCGCAACCGGTTGGGGATTAGTACGCGGGACGTGGAGAAGTACAGCAAGAAGATTGCCGAAGCCGAGGGAAACGAGGAGTTTTACATCTCCAACGCTTGGCTCACGCAGCTGGAAAACAGGCAGTGCACGCCAAGCATGCATAAGCTGTACAGCCTAAGCGTAATCTACCGGACAAGCTTTTCGGACCTGCTGCTCCTTTTTGGCGTTGACCTTGAGAAAATCACCAAGTACCAAATGCTTCTCCGTTTGCAGAAGACCCATATGTTTACTTTGGAGGTCTACGACCGGGACCGGCCGGTCTCTTTTCCGGTTCGCTTCGATCCCGGTTTCATGGCCGAACAAACCGCGTTGCTTTCCCGCCTGGTGGAGGTCTGGGGAGAGGTGCCGATCGCTTTGATTCAGCACTTGGACATCCGGCGAGGCAAGTACGGCTACATTGGGCTCAAAGACTATATGATGTATCCCCTGTTGAGGCCGGGCTCGTTTGTCCAAATTGATGACCGGCAAACGCGGGTCCATGTGCGGCCCTGGCGGACTGAGTTTGACCGGCCCATTTATTTTGTTGAGCTGCGTGACGGCTATGCTTGCTCCTGGTGCGAGTTGCAACAAGACAAGCTTACCTTGCTGCCCCACCCGCTCTCACCCTGCACTATCCGGCATTTTGCCTACCCGACGGAGGCGGAGGTTATTGGGCGGGTCACGGCCGTGGCTATGCGCCTGGTTGACTACCCGGAGCCTTTGCGCGGCCGGCGCGCAAGATTGCCAGCGCAACCCTAACATTCGACAGGAAAAGTTCTGCTTCCAAGGGATTGTGATCTAGGGGGATTGCTACTCGAAAAGGTTCCAGCCTCGTCCAGGCTTCCAGCACTTCGTCAGAACCTTCATGAAGAGAAGCGATGTAGTTCTTGACCTCCCCTACGAGATCTGCCAGGGGCTTGTAAACCAGCCTCTTGAAAAATTCCTCATGACAAATCGCCAAGGCGCACACGGTCACCTCGGGCGTAAATTGCCAGGAAAGTCCTTCGTGGTAGTACCTCCCGGTGTTATAGTCTCGGGTCGAGGCCAGATAGACGAATCGAGCGAACTCGCCGGGAATGTGGGCGAGCGTGCGACGGTTCAGGTCGTCCACCGCTTCCTCAATGTCTGTCCTTGCAATCCTGATACTCATGAGGTTTGAATCTTGCTTTCCCTTAGCTCTGTTTCCATTCTGCCGTGATCTTAGCGAAAGCAGCGGGTTCGAGTTCGAGCAGCACCTGTGCTGCCGAGGAATAAAGCTGTTCTGCTAGGCCTCTGCCGTACTGCACCATTCTCCTGGCAACAAACGGCCCTCTAACCCATATCAGACCGCTAAGTGCCAGATAAACAATCAGAAAAGAGGCGTACTGCGCGGCCAATTTGACTTCTGTTGCAGGCCGAAGGGCCTGACTATGCCGTACGGCCATGCGGTAGAAATTCATGAGTCCTTCAACTCTTTTCTTCGTTTGGTGCAGCCACATGCGTGCGATTCGTGTCCGCTCTTCAAGAAACATGCGCCGAACCGGCAAGGGCGCTTGGGTTGAAACAAATCCCCACTCCTCAGAAGAAAAGATTCTTCCAGCCAATGCCGGTGGCGGAAGCTCCAAGTGAAAAGCTACCAAAGCCTCACGAAGATCTGAGAATTCTTTCCTTGAGGGAGCTTCCCCTACATTGCGGTGAGCCCATAAGAACAGCAAGAGCAGCAGCAACAAAGCAACTACAATGAAAATGATGACTCCGATCAAGAGTTCACCACCTTCACGATGTAATCCCGGGTCTTCGCCATTGCGGTCGCCATCCGTGCGGCAAGTATCTCATAATCATGCTCGAGTCCAATTGCATTTTTGGGGCGGGGATTGGAGTGGTAGGACCAGAGAGATGCGCACCAAACAATCAGGGTGAGAAAGTAAGCTATTGGCTGCAAATACTGCCACCCAATTTGAAATTCCTTCCCGAGATGGGAACGGAGCGCCAGGCTAGTGACGCTGGCGCTTATGAAAACCCCGTATCCCACAATCATTCCCTTCAGGTTCCGCCCCACTGGAATCGCATAGTAGGCAACCAAGACCGTGACGCCCGCTAAAAGCAGTGCTTGCACGGTCCGTAGATTGCGTTCCAGCACTGCTGGCACCTCCGCCGGAGACCATACGGAATTACTGAAGGTGCCCATGAAGCCTTCGAACACAGCCAGAAGAAAAATGGCTGCGAGCAACAAGCGTGCCATCCGGGCTGCACCTGCAAAATCTGCCAGGGCCTGGGTGTAGATCTCCCAGATAATGCAGTACCCCAAGGCAACACTCAGAAACTGCGTGTACCAGTAGAAGATTTCGTAGGAGCTGGGATGGAAGACGTAGATGTAATAAGAAGAAAGGGACTCCAAAAGCACATAGCCCAGATAGAAATAAAAAACAGCGTACTTGCACAAGAATTTTCCTCTAAACGCTCGAACAAGCAGAAGACAGATGAGCACATTTTCGGCCCACCAAAGTCCTTCGGAAAGCACAGGGAATTACTCCTCGAGATTGAATGCTAGCACAAAAAAAGGGGGGAGGTTCTTGGGAACCTCCCCCTTGGGCCTCCACTCTAGGCTGAAAAAGCAGAGCCAGCCCAGTCAGGTATTGGCGGCGGTGGCCGGCCCCCATCGGCTTCTAGGTACGGCTCCTCGTAGTTCACTAGGAGCACCGATGCTAGTGGTACGGCAACTGCAACAAATACCAGCAGAAGCAGTGACACGACTCTACGGCTCAACATGGGTTTACCTCCCGTCATTGGTATAGGTTGGTGAGGAGCTTACAAAGGTAAGCAGGAGCTCAGGGTACTAGGTGAGCGCTGCTCGGTTTCCTGAGCACTTTCGATGCAGCCCTTGCTCTTGTGAGCAGCTTTTCCCTGCGCCGGCTTGATTTGAAGCCTAGTGCTAGGTTTCCTTCGATTGGCAAAACGGCTACCGGTATATGGATTGGGCTCTTCCCATGGGTAAGATCCGAAATGGAGGACAGCAACAAAACCGAGCGTTCCCGGAAACTGTAGGAGACGTTTGCATTTCCGCCGAGGACGTAGTAACGCTTGTCCACGACTTGAAAAATCTCTTGCTTCCCATCCAAATTTCAGCCGGACTCCTTCGGGAGCAGAACCGAACCCAAAAGCAAGAGAAATGCCTCCGGACGATCCTGGAGCAAACAGACCGCATAAAACAGCTGATAGATGACGTTGTCTTGTCCAGGGACGGCCTTCTCTGGAGCACTGCGATCGATATCAGTGAACTGATCAGCCAAGTTGCCCGACGGGTCTCGGCTGACTTGCGGGTGGGGATAACCTGCAGCTACCCGCAGATCGGACCGATAATGGTGCGTGGCACCGAGGTGCGACTATGGCGGGTGCTGCACAACTTGGTTCTGAACGCCGCCGAGGCGGTCGGGGAAGGGGGGAAGGTGCAAATAAGGCTGTCCTTGGACCAGACCGGCGGGAGAGCGCTCATCGAGGTAGAAGACTCTGGCCCCGGGATCGCGGCTCCCTATCAAACCTCCTTGTTCACGGCTTTCACCACTACCAAGCCCGGGGGCAACGGTCTGGGTTTGGTTGTGGTTCGGAAGTTGCTGCAGCAACTGGGCGGAGAGGTCTCCTTTCGCTCTGAGTCCGGCCAGGGGACAATTTTTCTTGTTTCTCTGCCGCTAGCTTCAGCTTCCAGCAGGAACGAACCGGCCGGCGCCTCTGGCAAGGAGCAAAGCCACTCTTAAGGCCGGATAGTAGGGTTGGTGAGGAAGCGCGCCGCAATAATTATCCGTGTTTGCGCGCGCGTCGCGCTTGTCCAGATGCCAAAACGGTAATAGGAAAGAAAGTCGACCATTTTCTACGCGTTCAGAGTTACCTACGCCAGCACTGAATCAGCGTTGCTCGCTTTTTGCTTTTCTGGCGGCTAGCCGGATCTCTTCGTTTTTCCGGCGACCGTGCTCAACGAGATCGGAATCAATTAGTCCGCGCCGCTCGGCCTCGGAGAGCGGAATCTCCTCTGCCACCCGGCCCTGCGCGTCCCGAACCCGGACGTTGGGCTCCCCTTCGCCGTAGACGTGGTAGCTGATGTCGCCGCGGGTGATTGGTCTCCTCATATTCGTGGCTGCAACAAAGAAAAGCCTACAATAAAATGTTGGTGGCCGAACAATAATTAGCAATTACGGTGGGGCTAGCTCTGGCAGGCAGGTGAGCTTTGTCCTTTGCTTGCCGCCCGCCCGATTTGGTCTGTCACATGGGGAGCGATTTTGAATTTGCGAAGGCACACGTCGGCCATTCCCCAGATTCGGATGCGATGCGAATTCATGAGTTGGTCAAAACCCATGGCTTGGATCATTTTGACACCGACTTGCTTGGGGTAGCGGAGGAAAAGTGTCCCCGGTGCCGGAGGGTTGGAATTTTCGACCGTCCGCAGGCAAAAAAGACTAGGTGAACGTTGTGAACATTGTGAACGTTGCTGGGAATGAGGCTGCGGAGGAGAGCGCAATAGAAAGCAAAATTGCAAAACGAACTCCCCCTACGGGGTGCGTAACCCATCTAGTTTAAACAGGATAGGGGGAAAAGGACGCGTTTGCCGGCGGGGCAAAGTTGACCGGAAACGGCCTCCTTTTGGTCCCAAGTAGCCTGAGGGTGGCAGCTAGAAGCCGGCCAGGGCGGCTTCTTCGTTGGCGGCTAGGTCGAGAACGGTGTCGAGCCGCACCATCTTCAGGGCCTGCATGACTCGCTTGGGAGCGCCGA
>JBHHYX010000045.1:0-19581 GCA_046757765.1 Acidobacteriota bacterium
GAAGGCTCCGTGCCAGATGCCGCCGATCTCGGCCTTGCGCGCTACCCGCAAGTCCGTCTAACCTGAAGTCTTGATTTGAAATGGAGTAGCTACTATACTGTTAGTTGGCTACTTGAGAGCCAGAATCGGGTATGAAGATCATCACGGCAAAGCAACTGAAAAATCGGACAGGCGAGGCGCTGAGGCAGGTCATGCAAGGGGAGGAGATACTGGTGACGGTTCGGGGAAAGCCTGCCGCCGTGATGCGACCGGCTTTGGGTGAGGAAGAGAAGCTGCCCCGCCTGCGCTCCTTTTCGGAGGCTTGGGCGGACATTGAAAAGGCCCTGGAAACAAGTCAGCCATTCTTGGAATCCTGGCAAGAGGCGATGGATTGGTCCAGAAAAAGAAGCTAGCTTTCCTGGATACCAATCTCTTCGTCATCGACTTGCGTTATAAGCGCGATGCGAATTATGGTGCCAACCTCAAATGTCTCGCAACGATCCGCAGACATCACCAAGCTATTACTTCCATTTTCAATCTCTTGGAGCTATGCGGAATCCTGTCATTCAATCTCAACCGGCAGCAGTTGATGGAGTTCTACCACTTCTTTCCGCAGCGTTACAAACTACGAGTCCTGCCTTATTCCGACCCTTCCTTGGCACTCCCCCCATTTGAAGTCGATGAAATCTTGCGGATTATCCTCAACAAAGCCAGTTTCGGCGATGCGATGATCGTTGCTTCAGTCAGGAGATATTTGCCGCAGATTGATTTTTTAGTGTCCTGGGATGCCAAGCATTTCAAGAACCAGCTGGTCACGAACGTGCTGACTCCAATCGAGTTCCTGGATCTCACCGAAGACTGACGCCGGCTCAAGAGAACTGAAAATGGGCCGCCTGGGTGCTTGAGAGTTAACCCGCATGATTCACCAATTGTCTACTGCCGCGGCGAAATCACCCGGGCTGGCTGCGTTACACTCGGTCGGCCTCTTCGAGGAGGCCGAGGGCGGGCAACGCAGTCAGCGTGGATAATTCCGGTTTCGCAGTAGACCGGGTGTGAGAAATGCGGGCTAATCTCCGGGCGTAGCTTCACGCCAAACCCGGAAACTGGTGTTGTCTTCTTTATTGATTTCCCTCCTCCCGGCGTTTGACACCCAGGCATCTCGTGATTAGATTTGGGGTTGGTCAAGCCCGCATTGCTTATCAGGGGGTTGCAGCGAGGTGCCGGAAGCGGCGCGCTGACAAGGCGTCCCCGCAATCTTACCCGACCGGACGCCAGGCAGGCCGAGGCCGGGCAAGGCCCTCGGCTTGGATGATCCCGGCGCTGGTGTAGACGGCTCATGAAGAAATGCGGGTCAGGGGAAAGGCACGGCCCTGGCGGGAGTTTTTGGCGGATGGGGCTGATGACGAAAGGAAGGGAGTGGCAGATGAAGCAAACACGTCGTGATTTCTTCAAGACGGCGGCGGTGACGGCCGGCGTTGTAGCAGCCGCGGGCCGAAAAAGGATTCTAGGGGCGAACGATCGCATCAACGTTGGCGTGATTGGCGTCGGCGGAATGGGCTCGGGTCACTTGAACGCCCTTCTTGAAAAGTCTGATGCCTATGGGTGCAAGGTGGTCGCCGTATGTGATGTGTACCAGCGGCGTCTCGAGCGTGCCACCAAGAAGTGTGGAGGGTACGGCTATATGGATTACCGGGAATTGCTGGCAAAAAATGATATCGACGCCGTCTTCGTGGTGACTCCGGACCACTGGCACTCCAAAATCAGCATTGAGGCCATGGCCGCGGGCAAACACGTCTACTGTGAAAAGCCCATGACCCTGACCATTGACCAGGCCTTCCAGGTTCGCGATGCCGTCAACAAGTACGGCAAGATTTTTCAGGTGGGCCCCAATCGGACTGCGGACGACCGTTTCTGGAAGGCTCAGCAGCTCATCAAGTCGGGCAAGATCGGCCGTGTGAGCTGGGCCCAGGGTGGCTACAACCGCAACATCCGAGGAGGGGCCTTCAATACCTGGTTCCCCATTGACCCGACGGCCGGCCCCGACAAGTCGGGTGCGGATCACATCGATTGGGACATGTGGCTGGGTTACGAATGGAACCTGGCGCCCAGGATCGCCTGGAACCCGGAGCACTTCTTCCGTTTTCGCAAGTACTGGCCCTACAATGGAGGGGTCGCCACCGATCTCCTCTACCACATCCTGGCGCCCTTGCTCCTCTCGATCTCGGGGCCCAAAGGTGAGTTCCCGCAGCGCGTCAACGCCAACGGAGGTCTCTACCTCCTGAAGGACGGCAGGGATATTCCCGATGTTTTTCTGATGAGCGTCGACTACCCATCCGACTTCACGGTGAACCTGATCAGCGTCCTCACCAACAACACACCGGTTCCCACAAGGATCTACGGCCAGTACGGCACCATCGAGATCATGACGAATATGGATGGCACTGACCGGGGAGGGGAGATGAACGTGACCGGGAACGGTGATTTCGTCAAGGAATTCAAGCAGATGAACGGGGGCTACACCAAACTCACGCTGCCTGGAGACGAGCGTCCCCATCTCAGGGGCAACTTCTTTGAATGTATCCGCAACGGCGGGATTCCCTACTGCAATGTCGATCTCGGCACCGCCACCATGGTGGCCATAAAGATGGGTGTGGAGTCGTACCGGCAGAGCAAGACCCTGCTCTGGGACGCTCAGAGAGAACAGCTCGCGACCTGAATCGGAGGGCCAGGCAGCCGGCGATAACCGGTCTGAACTCATGCTTGCTCGGCTCTGCCCGGATTGGATTGGTGAAATTTTCAAGCAGCCGAGCCGGGTCCAGCACACTACGGGCTCGTTTGATCTCGAAGAAGGAAAAGACTGGTCGGACCTGGACCCGTTGGGGGGACCTGTTTCCAGACTGCGAAGCTCCGCCCGGGATTCCACACGGGGTGACGGTCACTGTGGAGACGAAAAGGAAGGTGGGTGCCGAAATGATCTCCGTGGACATGTCGAAGATGAAGGTTCTCTTGGCGCTTCTTCTAGGCGTTTTGTTTCAGAGTCCCATTCCCGCCCAGAGAGATTTGCGGGTGCGCACGCCTGTCAATATCCCGGATATTCCCGGCTATCAGACGCTCAAGTGCGACTTCCACCTGCACACTGTGTTTTCCGATGGGTCCGTGTGGCCCGACATTCGGCCGGAAGAAGCCTGGCGGGAAGGACTGGATGCGATTGCGATTACGGATCACCTTGAGTACTTGCCCCACAAGGAGGACCTCCCGCCCAATCACGATCGATCCTATGAAATCGCCAAACCACGGGGGGACATGCTGAGAGTGGAAGTGATCCCGGGATCAGAGATCACGCGGGACATGCCGCCAGGTCATCTTAATGCCATTTTTGTGACTGCCGCCAGCGAACTGGACACCGAGTTGTGGCGCGACGCCGTTAGGAAGGCCTTCGACCAGGGTGCCTTTATTTTCTGGAACCATCCCGGCTGGGCGGGACAGCAGCCCGACGGAGTCGCCAAGTGGTACCCTGAACACACTGAACTGGTTGAAGCTGGAATGCTCCACGGAATCGAAGTCGTCAACGAACGGGAGTACTATCCCGAAGCGCACCGCTGGTGTATTGACAAGAAGCTGACTATGCTGAGCAACTCGGACGTGCATGATCCTCTCAATCTTGACTACGAGGTTCACCAGGGAGATCACCGGCCACTAACGCTTGTATTCGCCCGGGAAAAAAGCGTCGAGGCCATCAAGGAGGCACTGTTTGCGCGGCGGACTGCCGTCTATTCGGGAAATATGCTGGCCGGAGACGAGGTCTTCCTGAGGCCGATTTTTGAAGGCTCGATCCGGGTACGAAACGCCTCGGTAACGGTTCGAGGCCGGGGCCACGCTTACGTTCAGATCCACAACAGTTCAGACATCAGCTTTGAGCTAAGCGGCAAGAACTCGTTCCCGGAAATCTCTGCTCCGGAAAGCCTGAAACTGCAGGCGGGACGGACCGTTCTTCTGCAAGTCGAGGGGACGGCCGACGAGCGGACCGGCAGCCGCCAGTTCACTCTTTCCTACGTCGTGGACAACCTGAAGATCGCTCCCGAGCGGGGCCTGCCGGTACGGTTTCAAATCAGCGCGACTTTTGAGCCGGTGGAGCCGTGATGAAATCCGACCGGCCCGAAGCACGATTGCCACACGCTTCGAGGGCGAAAAGCGGATTCTGAGGCTCAGCCGTCAAGTTCTTGTGGCAGGACATTGAATCCTTCCAGCGAAGCCGCTTCGCCGAGTCGTTTGTCCAGCGACAGGAAGGCGGCAGCGGAGGTTTGCTCACTGCACCAGATTAGCGCGGCGGCAAGTTGCAGAGCATCGGCTGCGCGAAGTGAGTGAACCCTGAGAAGCCGCTCCGCCCGTCGCCGTACCTCTTCGGCGGGTTGAATCTCATAGGCCCCAGCGCTGAGAGTCTTCAACAATCTGGAGGCCGAGACGACGCCGCTGCCGTCAAGTTTGTGTTCCCGGGCCGATCGGGCGAGCGCACTGGCACATTCGACTCGAGTACCCCACCACAGCGCGACTTCGTGATCTTGGAGCAGTAGCGTTTTGATCCTCTGGCTCATCGGCTCCTCCACCAGCAGCGGGACGATGGCGGAAGCATCCCAGAACCTCACCGGTCCTCCTCGCGCTCCTCCAGAAGGGCGGACCGAACCGCCGCAGTGGGATCATCGGGCCCGCGGACATCCCAAAAAGCTTCGTCAAGCTCCCTTTCCGGGCTGCGCAACACGCCGGCCCGGATCAAGTCCTGGATGGACCGCGAGTGTCGACTGTGGGCCGGGATCGGCGCAATCCTGGCAATCGGATGTCCTCGTTCCGTGATCAGAATCTCCTCCCCCGATTTGACTGCCGCGAGGTATTCGGACAGGCACGCTTTCAGTTCTGCAACTCCGGCTTTGCGCATAGAACTATTATGGTCATATTAGTATGCTCTATCAAGTCATAGCGACTTTCAGTCGAGGATTAGGTGCTTACCCGGCAATTCTGAGAAGTTTGCTCTCAGATGCGTCCCATTGACGATGCGACGCCCTTGCCCCTGCTCCGTAAACTGAACCGAAGCGTCAGCGCCCGGCCAATCCGGAGGGCCACTCACTGACGTTCGGGTTCAGTCACCTGGCGACAAATCCCTCAACTCGGGGAACCAAGATTTCAAATCTTTTTGGTTAGGTTAGGATCAGGTGGCGCTGAAGCCACCCTCAGTCCAGGGGAACGGCGGGCTTACGCCCACCGCTCGCCGGGCGAGGGAGAACGCCGCCTCATAACGGGGTCTGGGCCGAGGCAATCGCCTACTCGGTATCTCCAGAGCGACTTGGCTGAATGCTGGTCGGCCCCGGAGGTGTCACGGTGGGGTCGACGGCGGGGTCCGGGAGTAACAGGGGCGTGCTCGGCCGAGGTGGGGGCGCCAGCACCTGCGGTCCATAGAAGGTGGGTACGGCGCCGGCGCCCCAAACGAAGCCGGCCGCTACGCGGCCGAGAGGTGTTGCGCCGGTGTGTAGCGTTACAGTGGCAACCTGTCCCCAACTGGTACTGAAGAATGCCCCAACCCAGCCATGCATTTCGACCATGTACTTGCCTCGGTCCACCACGCTCATGCCTTTGATGTACTCCCAGGTGGCTTTGGGCACCGTGGTGGAGCCGGCCTCGTAGTAGGCCTTGTTCTTCAAGCTCAGTTTCCACATCCAGTTGGCATCGCTCTGACCGCCCGCCGCCAACCAGTAACCGGGGTATTTGATCCACCCGACGCTCTGCGGGCCCGTCACCAGGGCGGCACGAGAGAGCCCGCGCATGACACCGATGCCGCTGGTAAAGCCGAGGGCGAGATCGGTTCCGAAGCCGATGTACTCCGCGCTCTGCTCTGAAAAGCCCAGGGCGCGCGCGCCGCCCGCGGAGACGGTATGGGTCACTGTATTCGCTGCCTGCCCCGACTGCAAGGTCACGATGCCCGCGGTGAGGGTGTCCAGGCCATGCAGCGTGAGGGCGACCCCGGCAATCGTCGTTCCCGGCTCCGGGGTGAAGATGCCGGCCACCCCGATCACCACCTCTGTGCCGCCAAAGAATATTTGGGCGCCGCCTTCGATGTAGGTCCAGGTGGAGTCTTCGAGCCAGGCCTCATCCTGATAGCCACTGGGGTCGCGGCGAGCCAGCGGCGCGGCCCGCGAGTAGACGTGGGGCCCCCAGCCGGGGCGATCCGTAGCCAGCGGGTCACCCTGCAGAAAGCGGCCCAGCGCCGGATCGTAAAGGCGCGGCCCGGTCATACTGAGGCCGGTGTCGATGTCGCGCTCCGCCCCCAGGAAGCGGTAGCGGTTGTGCTCACCGCGGCGGTCGCTGGCCCGCCCGTAGGGAAAATACTCTTCCTGGTTGAGCAATTCGCCGTCGGCTCCGGTGAGCAGCGAGGCGCTGCCCAGATGGTCGGGATGGACGAAGAACAGGCGCGCCGCGGGGTTGGGGCCGGCCCCTCCCTCCAGCCTGCGTTCCACTTCGGCGTGCCCGGCCACGCGCAGCACGGCATCAACGCCCTGGCCCGAACGGCGAAGCTCGAAGGCCCCTAAATAAAGGGTGCTGGTCACGCCGGCATCGGAGCGCGCCACCTTGAGGCTGCGCCGGTCACCGTGGCGGCGGTCGATGACCTGGAGGTTTTTTGAGGCCAGCTCGAGGTAGCGGGCTTGATTGTCGTGACTGTAAGCGAGGGCCAGGAGGGGAGTCGCGATGGTGTTGCCGGCGCCGTCATAATCATAGCTGCCGGCCAGGCCGTCGATGCCTTCCAGCAGATCGGGCAGGTCCTCTCGGTAGCGCCAGGCTGTGGGGGCGACCTCCTCATTGAGGAGGAAATTGCCGACCGCGTCATAGGCGTAGGCAACATTGTAGGGCTCGTAGTCGGCGGCGGCGGGCGCCGGCACCAGCACCTCCTGATCGGGTCGGCGGGCGCTCTTGTGCCTCTGCCCGGTGGCGCGAATGAGGCGGTAGCCGGCGTCGTAGCGAAAGGTGCGCGTGTTGGGGACCACGCCCTGGCCGCGGTCGCCCCTTTCCTCCAGTGCATCCTCGATGCGGAGTGGATTGCCGGCGGGATCGTAGGCATAGCGGCGGTCCATCAGCACGGCGGCGCCTGCCCTGACCAGGAAACGGAGTGGGCGTTGGGTGGCTTCGTCATACTCAATGCCAGCCTCAACGCCGTTGCCGAAGCGCATGGAGGTGAGGCGTCCGCGGGCATCGTAGCGCATCTCCTCGGCGATCGACCGCCAAGTGCTGCCGTCGTACACGCCGTAGCCCGCCACCAAGCCACTTGGGTAATAGGCGATGCGCTGCGCCAGGTCCGCCGGGAAGCGTAGCTCGGTAGGTCTCTTGGCCGCGTCGTAATCGGTGCCCAGCTCCAGTACGGTCGTGCCGGCGGCGTCACCGGCGAGCCATGCGGTCAAGACATCACGCTCGCCGCCGGGGATGGGCGGATCCCAGTCTTTGGCCTCCCGCCAAATGGCACAGTTCGGGTCATCGAGAGGCCGACCCTCTCCATCCACCCAAGCAAAGAAGCGGTGCTCCACCTTGGTGGCCAGCCCCCGAAAGTCGTAGCTGAACAGGCGCAGGCCACTGGCGTCTCGAGCTTCCTCCAGCCGGCCCACTCGGTTGGCGGCGCGGCTGGCCGCGTCGCCAGAGTCACTGCCGTAAATGAAGAGGCGGCGCAACTTCTTGTCACCGCTGCGTTCCGATTCTTCGCTGAGTTGACGATCGAGGGGATCGAACGTGCGCTCGACCTCAATATCGCGCGAATTCCTGGACCAGATCTCGTTGCCGGCGGCATCGTGCAATGCCAGGCGCCACCCGAGGCCACCGCGATGCCGGCGAGCCACTAAGCACCCCGCCAAGTCGTGACGAAAACTCCACATGGCCGAGGCGCCGCCGCGGGCATCAAAGGTCGCCGCGCGGCGATCGGTCAGGTCGAACTCGGTACGGGTGAGGTGCACTTCACTTCCGCGATCGATTTCCACCCCGATCTGGCGATCCCAGGCGTCACCGTGGAGGCGAGTTGGCGTATCGAAGTGGGGGCGGATGGCGTCGAGATGGGCCCCATAGCGAGCATCGGCGGCGTCGAGGTGGGCGGCGTTGTCGTTGCGATCCCACCGGATCCGCATCCAGGGCTGGTGCCCGGTGGAGGCAAAGGTACCGTCGGGGTAGTGAACGCGGACGACACGGCCCAACGCGTCGTAGGAAGTACGAACGGGGGCGGTGTCGATGCGACCTGTTGCATAGTGTCCCGTGGCTGCAAAAAATGGCGGGTGCGAAACCACCACCAGGCCCTTGTGGTTGCGCACTTGCCAACCCGTGACCCGGTAGCGCGATGCCCCGCTGTCCGGATCGGGCTCGGCCTGGTGGCGCTCCTGAAGGGGGCGGCCCCTGCCGTCCAGATAGCGGTGAACGGTACTGAAAGCCCCCAGGCGCTCCTGACGAGTGTGGGTGGTCACCCGCACGGGCAGGGAAGTCAAATCAATTTCAAAACTCTCGGTGGGGTGCGAGGGTGGGTCACCCTGCCAGGCGCTGTCCCCCTGCTTGCCCATTACGGAGCGGGCCGATAGCTGCCCCCGAGCATCATAGCTGAGCTGGGTGCGATTGCCGTTGGGGTCCACCAGGGCGGCGATCTGAAAGGGTAACTCGTGGCGCTCGATCCGGGTAGGCAGGCCCGCTCGGTCTAACACCAGAATTGGAAACAGGTGGTAGCGGGACTCATAGCGAACACGGCTGTCGTGACCGCGCGGATCACGCGATGTCAGTGGGGTACCCCGCGCGTCGAACGACCAGCGCTCGGCCTGAATGTAGAGGTCACCGTCGAGTTCGAGGTAGCCGCCTCGCTCGGCAAGGGCGGCACCGGCGCCCGGGTAAGGGCCGGCCAGCTCGCTCAGCAGCGCGGATGTCCATGCCAGCTGGAGGCGGCAGGAGAGGCGTCCGCGGGTGACGGCAGCGGCGCTGCTCGTCTCCGGGTGACCCGATCCCGAAAAGGGATCGCCGTCGTAAAAGAGCAGCTCACGGGCCAGCAGTTCTTCACCGTCGCGGGTGACGGCATAGCGCTCGACTTGGCTGGGTCGATCGACGAGATAAGCCGGCAGAAGGGAGGCGTCGAGCGGATCCACATCCGGCTCCTGGCGCTGCACATAAACCGTGCGCCGCACCCGCTCCAGGCGGCCTGCCTGCTGGGCCAGCACGTCGCCGCTCAGCTGGGCGACCCGGCTCGGGCTGTCCAGGCGACGTGGATGTCCGATTTCGCGCCATTCGATCACCAGTCCGTATCCGCCGCCCGCCTGTAAATCGTAGCGGGCAACGGTCTGACTGACCCGAAGCTCGGGGCCGCGCTCGCTGTGGGCCGTGCGATGTAGGGTGGGTAACGGCACATAGCTCCAGCGCCTCCCGCTGGTCGCCGATGCAACGGGTAATACGACGAATGAGTTCTGCTCAATCAAATACGGTTCTGGCCGCCCATCGAGTGCGAACAGCTCGCGCCGATACAACTTGCCCCTGAGGGCACGCCGGGCGTCGGGATCCTCGGGCACCTCATCGCTGAGGGGGGGGAGCGGCAGCGGCGCCTGCTCCCGGCGCAAGTCGAGCGGCGTTCCGGTGTGGTGAAAACGGCGCGTCAGGGTTGGCGCCAGCGGCTGAGGGTCTCCCGGTGGAGCTTCCTTCTCCTCCACGTCCACGCGCCCGAAGCCGCGGAACTCGCGCTCCTTTCCGTCGTAAACGCCGTGGTGATAACGGTAGCGCATTCCCTGGGTGAGCGAGGTCACCCGGTCGACAGAAAGTACTTGTTCCAGCACACGGCGATTGAAGGGCAGAGCCGTCCGCCAGGGTTGATTCTGAGCTGCGTCGCGCAGATAGTGGCTGGCCGAGCCGCCGTACTCGAGGGCGGTGGTGAGCCCGATGCCGTTGTCGACCGCGGTCAGTAAGTCGGGCGGTCCACCCACCAGTAGCTCCAGGAACTGCCAGCCGCTGGCCGCCAGATCATCGGAGTGAAGCAAGCCAGAAGCGCCGGTGCCCAGCAAATCGACCGCTTCGACGTGGCCTCGCGAAGTGGGACGCGGTCCCGCCACGATGTGGGGAGCCGAGAGCGAGACCGCGCCAAGGTTAAAGCAGACGGCGACGGTTCCCTCGCTGATAGCGATCAGATCGGCTCGACCAGAGCCCGTGAGATCGTCAAAGCGCACACGCTCGCGATCGAAGTGCCGGGGCAACCGGGACAAGTCGCCCAACACCGATGGTGCGCCAAAGCGGCCGCCGCCCAGGCCGGGCCAGACCAGAAGGTGGGCCTCACCGACGTAGACCAGGTCCACCAGGCCATCCCCGCTGACATCTGCCAGATGCACGCGGGGATCGCCGAGCCGCACCGGGGGCATTTGGTCGAGTTCGGCACCGCGCTCCCAGCGTCCGTCGGGCAGACTGCGGAAAGAGGTCCATGTTCCGTGGGCCGCGTGGAGCACGTCGGGGCGTCCATCTCCGTCGAGGTCGATCACGCGCGTCTGAGGCGACTCCAGGTCCACTGCTGGCCACGCCTCCGAACGGCGTGGCCAGCTCCAGCCTCCACCGGGACGACCCGCATAGACATGGCTGCCGTTGCCTGTGACCAGATCGCCCCAGCCGTCGCCGTCGACGTCGGAAATGAAGGTGCCCCGATGACTCAAGCGCGTGAGCGCCGGAGCCGGCACCGGGCGGGCCGGACCGAACGCGCCTCGGCCTAGATTCTCCCGCAGGAAATGGCCCGCCTGTCCTGTCTCCAGGAGATCCGGCAAGCCGCTGCCCGCTTGTCGGACCAGTGTCAGGTCGGGGTCGGCCAGTGTGCGCCGCGGCAGGGCCCCGGTCACCTTGTGCCAGCGCGCATTGGCGAGGTCGGGTTGACTCCAGGAGAGTGAGAGGGTGGGGAGCGCGCTTTCCGAGCCATCAGCGGCAATGCCGTAGGAGGCGACCTCGGACAGCAGCGAACGCCCCGTCAGCGTCGAGCTCTGGTAGCGAAGCTCCTGGCGACGAAAGGATGTCCACTCGGCGTCGGAGTGGCGGCGCACCTGGGTGGTAATGGAGAGCAGCCGTCGAGTCTGCGTATTCAGGAAGCCGGCCCGCGCCGAGCGGACGGGGTCCGGGCGGGGCTCGTAGTCGAAGAGCAACTGGAAGCATCCCGCCCATTCGACCTTCACCAGCAGCACCTCTCGACTGCTGGAGTCGCGGCGGTAGTGGAAGTGGATCGTGTTGCCGTGGGCGTCGCGTTGCTGGCTGGGCGACCAGGCGGCGATCCGCCCCTCGCCGTCGTGCAGGCGATGGTCGGGCTCGACGCCGTAGAGCACACGGCTCCCATCCCGCTCTTCGACCGACCAGTAATCACGCCCCTGCTGCCGGAGATGACGAATGCGAGCAAAGCGGTTTTCGATGCGCAAGCGGTAATGCTCTCCACCCACCGCCAGGAGCTCGTCGCCCTGCAGCACAAAACTGTCGCTGGCGTCGTAGTTGGGAATGCCGCGATCGGTGCGACGCTTCACTTGGGCAAGGTCGAGCGAAAAACCCACGCCCGCAATGCCGTCACCGCCGTGCGTGGCGTAGATGAGGGACAGCGAAGGGGCCAGCCCGGCGTGGCCCGGAGGCGCAAAAATGGGCACCCGAAGCTGGGCCGTACCACTGTAGGGATCGGTCTCCACCGACTCTCCGGCACCTCGCACGGAAGCGGGTCCCTCCGGCACAGCCAGCACCTGCTGGGAGAGATTCGACGGAGTCCCCATGTTCAAACCGTCCGCATCTGGTAGAGGTAGTCAATGGTGAGGGTGACGTTGAGCAAATCGGAAACATCCAGCCGGCGGTAACCCCTGGGCTCCACCAGCCAGGGCTCCACTCCGTCGCTGAAGGACCAGTCGCCCGGCAGCTCCGTCGTGAACGGCTGCTCCAGCAGAGTCTCAGCGGTGACACCGCTCTGGGTGAGGCGGATGACACGCAGGTCGTCGAATTCAACGTAGCCCCGGGGACTGTCCAGCACCTTCAGCGCCACCGTACCCTGTGTCAGAGCTCCTCTCGGGGTGCTGTCGACAACCTTCTCAAAGATGGAGATGCCGTCGATGGTGAGCGTCAGTTCGTCGCCCACGACGCCGAAGGCCACTGTCAGAAATTCCTCCGGCGGGTAGGCCAGATCGCGTCTTGCCAGTTCGGTCTCGGCGTCCTCGACGCGCATCAGCCGCACGCTGTCCGGAGCGATCTCACAGGCGTAGTGGGCATGGCCGTCGTCGCGCAGGCAGAGCCTGAGGGTGCCCTTCCTATGGGTCACATTGGCTTGCAGCACCAGGTTGGTCCAATTCTCTCCACCCTGGTAGCGGGTGAGGGCCCCTTGACTCCCTTTCAGGGCCCCGGAGCTGGACCGGGTCCGCGTTCCCTCGTCATCCACTTCGCGCCAGGCCTCTCCGATCGGGCGGGGCTGGGCTTTGACCACCCAGCGCATCTGTGGATCCACCTCGGGCTGACCGGCGACGTAGAAGGTGTCTTCCACCCAGCCTTCGAGCGCGGCGTGCGCTTGGGGAGGATCGGCCATGTCGCTGAGGTCTTCGCCTATCAACGAAAAGGCGGCTCCCTCCACGGTCGTCAACTCAACACCCACCGGATCAGCGTCGCAACACAGGCGCAGGGTGATCTCATCGCTGCCGGCAGGACGCCGGGCGACGGCCAGGGTCAGATTGGTCAAAAGGCGCCGATCCTCCCAGCGCGGGAAGCCTCCGGCATCCCACACCAGGCTGCGTACATCGACGCCATCGTGCGCCGGGGAGCGAGTGAAGGCGGCCCAGGCCGAAGGCTGTTGCAAAGCAAACCCGTGTTTGGCGGCGTTGCGCAGTCGCCCCTGCTGCCCGTCCCAGATCAACGCGTCCTCTTGCGCCTCGGCAAGATCTTCATCGTAGGCGCACAAAAACCAGAACGTGACTTCCATATCCCGAATGTTCACGAACTCGAAATCGTTCGCCTGGCGGTGCAGGGTAATCGTCCAGGCGGAGTCGAGGCCCATGTGTTCCAAGGGCTTGAGCATGCCTTGCGGAGATGAGAGTACAGCTCGATCCGAGCGGATGTCGAGCTCGGACAGCGTCAGTACCGCCGGCACCGCGACCAGCCGCTTCATGATGAAGTCGGTGTAGGGAGTGGAGCTGTCGGCGAGGCTCTCAGTAGTCCAGTCGTCTGCGGTTTCGCCGTCGCGATACATGGTGTCGTTGGGGACCCTGACCCAGGAGGCCCCGGAAGCGCGCAGAATGCCACGCGGTCCCTCGGCGGGCAAAAGACCAATGAATTCTACGCGGGCATCGCGCAACCGATGCAGATAGGTTCCCGGAAAGTGCCGGTCCAACCAGCGCTGCCGGATCACGAAGGTACAAATGCCGGTGTGACGGAGGTCCACCCAGGCGCCAGGGTCGAGAGACGACAGACGGATCGTCCACTTGACCTCTTGCAGCCGCTCGGTGGCGCCGGCCACGTACTCCGAGCGCACGGCTTCGAGGTCCGCAGTCAGGCGCTGGGCTCGCGTCATGTCGGCCAGTTCGTCGCCGCTGACATAGTCGAGCTGGGGCAGCGTGAAGTTGCGGCGGGTCTGGTACTCCAGCGCCCGCCGCGCCAGCCAGGCCATACGCCCGGCATGGTGCAGATAAGCCTCGTGCACTTCCCGGGCTAGACCCAGCAGGAGCTCCAGAGCCTCACTGTTGAGCGTCTTGCTTTGCAGGAAACGCAGGTACTCCTCGGCCTGCTGACCCCGCAACTTGGCAACGTCCCGCTCGGCCTCCGCAACTGCCAGCGAGGCGTCGTTCAGCGCCTCCGTAGCCTCCACGACCAACTTGGTCTGCTCCAGCAGCGCCAGGTCGATGCGATAGTCCGTGTGTGCCATCGACATGCTTGCGGCAGCTCCAAAAGAGGCGCCGATGAAGGGAATGCCGCTCAAGGCTTGGCCTAGAAAGTTCTGACTCCCGGCCTTGGCCAGCTCGCTGCCATCCGGGAAACCGGTGAGCGCCCCGGGAGCGGGTTCGACCTCGGCCCATTCGCCTGTAGCCGCGTCGTATTCCATCGGAGGCAGCGTATACTCGGTGTCAAAGGCCACACCCCCGCGAGCCGCGTCCTTCATGGTTTGAGCTTCCACCTGGGCCAGGCTCAAATCTGCCTGCGTCGAGGCGACCTGGTTGGCCGCCTCCTGCTGAGCCACCCTCAGCTCTGCCACTTCGCTTTCGGCCCAGGTCAGCTCGGCCGCATTTTCCGCCAGCAACTCTTTTTCCACCGCCGATTCGTGCATGGACAAAAGAGAAAATACCTGGGACTCGGCGCCCAGCGCACGATCACACAGTTCCTTGGCCACCCGGTAAAGGTGGTCGAAAGACCAGGGCGGTACGTACTCGTCCGGGTATCCGTACCAGTTCAGGCCTGATGCCAGTGCCTGCACTTTGGCCTGGGCGTACAGATAATGGTCATAGTAGGCGTCCAGCAAGGTCGCATCGACCCAATAGCTGGCATGCCCGATCGTGAGGCGTGATCCCGCCAGCTGGGCTGGAACCGCAACGCTGGCGATGTCCGTGCGCAGGCGGGACTCGAGGGGAGCATGGAAATCGAACCAGGCCGAGGCCGCCTCCACCTGGGCCTCAAAGCTGTCCGGAACCGGCTCGTCGACGGTCACCGTCACGTAGCCTTGCAACACCGGCGAGCCGTCACTCTGGGTGCCGGCCATGGTGCTCAGGTGAGAGGGGCGGCGAAAGGTCACTTCATCGAGTTCCCCTTCGCGGATCTGCCCGATCGTCGCATAGACCGAGGCCATGCCCGCCTCACTGTCGATCCTGAGCGCCGCGCGACCCGTCAAGGACCAGTGATTCTCGATGGCGCACATCACATCGCGGTACACCACCTCTGCCTCGTCTCGCCGGTCTTGCCGATAGAGGATGTCCGCTTCATGCAGCCGTTCCGTCGCATAGTACTCGAGCGTCACGCCCAAACCGACCGACTCCCAGGTACCCCAATCCGACGGTCCCGCCTCGAACTCGGTGCTGCACGCGAAGAGGTCATAGTCGGAGACGCGGAAGTCCCGCACGTCGGCAGTGGCGACGTCGAGCCAAACGCTGCCATCCGGCCCGTACTGGTTGACGCGGAAGGTGCCATACTGATTGGCCTGCTCGAAGGCGCCGAGGCGGGCGTAGGCGGTGCCGAGACCCGCCGGAATCGTCATGGTGTAAAGCAGCGGCGCAATGGCCGCAAAGCCCCCGGGATCCGCCCACACCTCGTCGTCGAAGCGAAGATCTTCCCCTGCGGGGGAACTCAAACGCGGTCCCAGCACAGCCCGTTCATAGTCCTGGAAGAAAGAATCCGTGACTGGTAGGACCACCTGATCCTGTTGACTGGTGGCCGCCGGCAAGCTGACGAAGGGTGTGAAGGCCGTCACATCCTCACGCTCGAAGAGCGCTTGCGGATAGCGCGCTGCCGCCCGGGGCGACAACAACTTGACGAGCGGCTCATCGGACCACAGGGAACCCACCAGATCGGCCACACCGCTCAGCGGCAGAGCTTCCTCCACAGCTCGAAACTGGGGAGCATCCGACACCCCCAACCAGTCGCCGGCCGCGGTACCGCTCTGATTGCGCCGCATCAGATCTCGCTCCTGCCTTTCCAAGTCGCGCCCGGCCACTGTGGGCGCCGCCCCTTGCAGGTCACGCAAAAGGTCGTCGTTGATCTTCGCCAGGCTGCCCACTTCCACGCTATTGACTGCCCGATCGAGGGCCACCCGGGCAGTGCGGGGGAGGTTGTGAGCGGGGGTGGCATCCAAGGCTTTCCGAAGCTCACCCATGCGGTCCTTCTTCCGGTCCAGGTCACCGGCGACAACAGCCCGCAGTCCATACTTACCCGATCGCTTGGACAATCTGGGTTCGAGCGGTGGCGCGCCCAGCGGTTCGGAGTCGTTGCCAGGAATGGCCAACAACAGGCGCCGCGTCGTCTCGACGGCTGTGGCCAGGTTGACGCCAAGCTGGTCGTCGACGCTCTCAGCCGCGCCGGTAGCTTCGACCAGGCGGTGCCATTCTCCGCGGGCCAGCTGGAATGCGTCGCGAGCCTCACTCCAGCGTCCCGCCGTGAGCTCCAGATTGCCCTGCACCAGGTGCTGCTGGAAGCCGTGCAGACGCGCCAGCAGGCTGGCCAGGCGAGCTTCTTGTAGGTTGAGATCCGGACTGGTCTCAAGCTGCTCGTAATGCTGGGCGCGGCGCTCCGCCTGGCTGGGGTGGAAAGGTACCTGCGCCAGACGCATGCGCGAACGTTCAGCCACCCGCGAGAGGAGTCGAGCCTGCGCGATCCAACGGGCGGCGTGACCCTGGGCCAGCAACTCCTTCGGTGCGGCATCCGATTCGACCAGCTCCCTCAGCAGAGTATCGAGGCTGGCAGGGCTCATCCTGGCCAGTTCGGTCAGCGATTTGAGCTCAGCCTGGTCCACCAGGTAGAAGGCGGTTGTCCGATCCATGCCGTCCAGCACCAGCAGGGAGGTGAGGAGGCGGGAGCGTACGACGTCGGCGCGCTCGACGCCTTGCGGCAGTGGCTGCATCAGTTGGAGCACCCGTTTCAAGGGACGAAGCAGCAACTTGTCGGCGTGATCGAAACCGCGCCGTCGCAAGGCCTTGCCCACCTCCTCTCGAGAGGAGACGACAGGCCGCGGGATGTTACGCAAGGTCGGCACGTAAAGCACCAGGCCCACAGGCAACAGCGCGCTCTCCTTCCAGCCGGATAGATCGGTGGGAGTGCTCCCGCGCATGGCGGCCACGATCCGCCCGGCCCTGGCAGCGTCGATCTCACCCGTCCTGCCGACCAGGGCGTAGTAGTCAGCCGAGATCTGGAGGAGGCTGCGGCGGCGCTTCAGTTGGTGTATAGCATTGGCCATGGATCTGTACCTCGAGGTTTTGTTGTTTTTCCAGCTGCACGGTCGCGGCAATGGTCGATCGCCGCCGCAACACACGCCTCGGAGGCACTTCGAGTTGAGGTCGCGTGCACTCCAATGCCGGCCGCGGCCAGAGGGTGGGGTCCTCCCGCCACCGCAACGAACACCGGCACTCCAGACCGCATGAGCTGAGTAATGGACGCCATAACGCGATCAGTGAAGGCGTCTCCCAACCGGCCGCCGCGAACCGACAAGGGCAAGGCCACTGCTTGAACGTCGCGACAACCCTGAAGTCGCTCCGGCATCTCCAAATCCGGCGGCAGCCAGCGGACCCGTACATCTCGGACCAACTTAAGGACACGGCGCCGCGTTCGTCGAGCGTGTGCCGATTGCGGCCGGTCAAAAAGCGCGATACAAGGCTGGCTCGAACGCTGACCAGACACAGAGCCTCCTTTCTCACCCTGCGGAGCATTCAGGAGCCCTCTTGGGGCAACTCCTGAACGGGCTGAGCTACGGCATCGACCCTTATCCGGGCCTGACTGGCATCGCCCCTGCCGTGCTTGTGTCCGGGCCTGGCAGGTGAGGGATAAGCTCGCAGGTCTTGCACTTCGAGAAGCCGTGTGCCTGCCGCCAGATGCTCAAGCTATTTTGCTGAGATTTCGACTGAACTCTCGGACCCCACTCCCCACGTTTCCACCACGAGGCACATTCTAGCACACCCCAACCGCCCGAATGCGGAGCGGCCCGGATCATCCGGGTGTCAGGTCTTTGGATGAAGGTGTCCGATGAAGCCCAGTCAGGCCGTATTATCGATGGGATGTAGTTAGAAGGCGCTGGGCCGGCAACACGTCGCGACCGGGGTGGTCGTCTTGGTACCGTAGATCGAAGAGAGCGAGCGAGGTCACCCCGGAGGGGTGAAATGTTTGCAGGCAAGAGGCCAAGGGGAGACGGCCCGATTACCCGGCTTGTTGCTGGACAGTGCTTTTCTGAAGCCTGCTGTCCAACTCCAGAGGAAACAGAGGGCGCCTGCCTATCCGGAGGAGGCTTTCAGCGATGCGAACCGGTCGACCCCAGTCACTCCACTCCAACTCATGCAACTGGAGAACCAGAATCCGCCTGGCCACCCGCTCCAGTAAGGCGGCCGAAAAGTCCACCTTTTCCATCCCGCGGTAAATGGTTTGCCGGGCCAGCTTTGCGTAGTGGGGCGGAGCCTCTCCCCTCCGCACGGACTGCAACACTCTTAGCAGTGTCTCGAAGCGGCAGTGCAGGTCGGGAAAGAACTCCTGGGCCAGGTTCCAGAGGATCTCCACCTTGACCACCATCATCAAGGTGTTGCAAAGGTAGCCTGAACGAAAGAACACCCGTGCCTCTTCGGCACTCGGCTTTTCCCTGAACCTGCGCACCGAGAAGAGCGGGCAGGCGGAAACCGGGGTCGCTCCCAGCCGATTGCCGTGCTCGATCCAACCGTATTCCGGTTCCGGACCCTCGGGCCTCACACCGAATAAGAGGATGCGATCCCCGAAGCCTTCAATCCGCCGCAAGGCGACGCTGGCACAGTGTAAGAACCTCGCTTCCGGGAAGATGAAATGGTCCGAAGGAAGAACCAAAAGAGTAGCGGACGGATGAACTGCCTTCACTTGGGTGGCGGCCAGGAGAATACCTGGTAAGGTTCCCCGCGCCTCGGGCTGTTCAATCGTTGTCCCTGGCAGGGGGCGGGTGTCGGCCTCGTTCAAGTAAGCGGAATGGCCTTGGCCGATGACGGTCACGACCTGCCTTGGCGGCATCAACTGGGTGGCCCGCGCCAGTGTATGTTCGAGCATGCTGCGCCGGCCAACAAAAGTACAGTACTGCTTGGGCCGGTCATAGCCCAGCCATCGTTTCACCATTGGCCTCATTCTGCGACCTTCTCCTCCTGCCAGGACAACCGCCCAGTTCTGGTTTGAAGGGGATTGCACGGGGCCTGAAGTTCGGAGGGGGATTGCTGCTGGCATGACGCCTCACACACTGGGTTTCAAGAGGCCGCTCCCGGGTTAGAAAACCTTCCATGGGGTTCCCTAGCAATTCATGTGCCAGAGAGAAAAGAGATGGGGATGGAGTTCTTAAGGAATTACTAACAAGACAGTTAAGTCCAGTGAACCGGGTCATTGTCAGGGCCGAGCACTGGAGTTCGAAGGCATTCCACCCGAACCTGGTCCAAGCGCCAGCCTTTTGACACAGGTCAGCGAGGTATCGGGTGGGGCTCAAGCTAACCAAATTTTGATTCCCCAGGTTGGGCGATTCCGCCGTCGGGTCACTGAACCACGAACGTGAGTGAGTGGCCATCCGGATTGGGCCGGGCGCTGACGCTTCGGTTCAGTTGACAGAGCAAGGGCAAGGGGGTAGACGCCGTCAATGCAGCGCATCTGAGAGTAAGATTCTCAGAAAAGTTCTGAGATGAGGACTATCTACCCGTCAAGATCTCCTCGAACGGAGTAGCCGAACCACACTGGATTGGAAGAGTCTCGGACCTTCGAGGCTGGACTCAATCGTCTGTTCCTCCCAGGCGGCATTGACCACCCGAGGCGCCTGCTGCGGCAGCTGTGGAAGCCGCTGCCAAAACCATCCCAAAAGCAGAAATGAGTCGTGTGATTTTCTTTTTCATCCTCAACTACTTCCTTAAAATCTCCAGGGGGAATTCCTTAGCTTCCCTGGAATCCATCAGG
>JBHHYX010000046.1:0-19567 GCA_046757765.1 Acidobacteriota bacterium
CTACGTCCCAGGGTTCGGAAACCCTGGGCTGGAAGACACAATCCCTTTGGGATTGCCGCCACCAGGCCCGTGGGATTCCCTTGTCCTACGCTAAACACGTACAGGCCCGGTCGGGGCCATCGCTCAGCCATTGGCTCATCGTTGCTTTACGTTGTCATGTTTCCAAGTGCGCAACTTCACTCAAGTTTGAAGATCAGTAAAACCCTACTGGCCTGGTGCAAATCTGAGCACCAACTCTGCGAAGCAATTCCTGCGTAAACCCTAAATGGAGCGATTCTCCAGGTCGAAGAATGGTATCGTAGTCCTGGCCATGCAAAGACTCCAATCACCTGCCCGCAAGAGACAACATCCCCCCTGGCTCAAAGTTCGGGCGGCTTGGGGCGAGAGCGTACACGAACTGAAGCAACTGGTGGGCGGGCTGAGGCTCAACACCGTTTGCCAGGAGGCCCGATGCCCCAACATGGGGGAATGTTGGGGGCACGGAGTCGCCACCTTCATGATCCTGGGGGATATCTGCACCCGAGGGTGTCGTTATTGCGCCGTTAACAAGGGGCGGCCCAAGGAGTTGGATCTGGATGAGCCGACCCGAGTCGCGTCGGCGGTCAAAGCGATGGGACTCCGGCACGCGGTCATCACTTCGGTCGACCGGGACGATCTGGAAGACGGCGGTGCTTCAATTTTCGCGAAGACGATTCGGGAAATCCGAGCGCAGAGTCCCGATTGCGTCATCGAGGCCCTCGTGCCTGACTTCGGGGGGGCCGAAGCGTCGCTGCGAACAGTACTGGCGGCTGAGCCTGAGATCCTGAACCACAACATTGAGACCGTTCCACGGCTTTACCCGGTTGCCCGGGGAGGTGGCCGGTACGAGCTTTCTCTGAGGCTTCTCGAGCGCTCTTCGGAGATCGCCCCGGATGCCGTGACCAAGACCGGTATGATGCTGGGGCTGGGTGAGCGAAAAGAAGAGATTCTCCAGGTCCTGAAAGACTTGTTGAGGCGGTCAGTGAGTATTCTGACGCTGGGCCAGTACTTGCGCCCCACCACCTGGCACTTGCCGGTGGCCCGATACTACACCCCGGGGGAATTTCTCCATTGGAAGGAAGTGGGCGAGAAAATGGGGTTCAGCCACGTGGAGAGTGGCCCGCTCGTCCGCTCCAGTTACCTGGCGGATCGCCAGTTTGAATCCTTTCGGAGGAGGGCGAAATAGAAAGCCGGAGTCTAACTCGGGTCTGCAGGCAGTGCTGCATCATCTTACTGATTTGACTGGCAAGTTCGGCGCGGGTCAGGAAATATCGAACTTCGAAGTCCTGGAACAGCGGAAGTAATTCAAAGCCGGCGGCGTTGTCCAGAACCACGCCGCCTTCATCCCCGGCCCCGGCTGCCTGGACGCCGTAGGGAGAGATCCACAGCTGGTGGCCTTCGAAACGACAGCCGATCGCCAGTTCATTGATCTGGCTGAAAAACTCGAGATACTCCAGTCTTATCCAACGACTGCGGCTTCCTTCTTGTCCCATCTTGATCTTCTCTTCGGCCAAAGCAAGAGAGGACTTCAGAGGGGATCGGAATTCTTCCGTCAGACATCACACATTCGGACCGTCCCCAGTCCGGCAACTGGCACCAGCCGGCGCACAGCAAACTGAACCGAAGCGTCAGCGCCCGGCTCAATCCGGATGGCCACTCACTTTCGTTGGTGGTTCACTGACTTGGCGGCAGGATGAGAAGGGCCAAGATGTTCATTTACCGTAGAGCAGGTAGCAGCTCCGGCAGGCTTGAGGGAAAGTCTCTTCCCGAAACCCCCTTCTGAATTCCCGGAAGTCGGGCGCATTCCAGACCTCGAGAAAATCCTGGCTGCGAATATCACCAAAGAAGAGTGAATCGGGCGGGTAATCCCGGCCATCGAAGTAACGGCTGACGTGGTGGCCGAAGTGACAGCAGGGGGCCATTTCTCCCTGAAAAGAAAAGTAGACGGATTCCAGCGGCGTGGCCAGACAGTGGCGACCTCGCCTCTCACTTCTGAGAGGGAGCTCCGAGTGGGTCAGGACGCGAACGCCGCTTTCCTCCGCCTCTCTTCTCAACTCGAACAACCGTTCTTCCAGCCGTCTCAGGCGGTCTGTGTTTTCTGTCAGGGGTTCCAGCTTGTACTTCAAGAAGCTTTTCGCCCAATCGGTGCGATTGGAGATCACGTTCAAGTGTTTGAGATGGAGCACTGTGGCGCCTACGCTGCTCATCCAGGGGACAATCCTCTCCAACTCGGGGGCGTTGGACTCCTGAAGGGTAAAGGCGATTCCCAATTCCAGAACTCCGTGCCTGGTTTCCACCAGTTTCGTCAAGCGGCGGAGATTCTCCGTCACCTTCTGGAAACTGGCACCCACCCGAATGGCTTCAAAGGTTTGGGGCGTCAAACCATCTACGGAGATGGTCAACCTCTGCATGCCGGCGTCGATGAGCGCCAGACTGTTTCGCTGGTTGAGCAGGGTCCCGTTGGACGTCATCGTGGTGACACATCCCTTCTGGCGCGCCATTCGGACCATCCTGTAGATGCTTGGATGAAGCATGGGCTCCCCCCAGCCCGTAAAGTCCACCGTGTGGGCATAATCCATGGCCTCGCGTATGCGCTCATAGGTTTTCATGGACATATCCAGTTGGGGATCCTGGCTGGAAAACCGCGGACACATCTCGCAAGTCAGATTGCAGCGGAACGTGGGCTCCAGATTAAAGGAAAGCGACCGGGGGCGAATCAATACGCTCATTGTTCGATGTTTCAGGGTGGAGTCAGACCAGCCCGCACTTCTCGTGAGCCGTCTACTGCGCCGCAGGGATCATCCGTGCTGACTGCATTGCCGGGCCTGGGGGCAGGCGGCAAACCCGAATTCCTCATACCCAATCGTAGCGAGGAACTGGAGATGCCCTGGATCCGAGGAGTCGAAGCGCATCCCCACGGCCTCGCCCAGGATAGCGCCATGATCTGGACCCCGCCCCGAAGGGGGCAGCATTATGCCAGCCCAAGGCGACGTGCTCGGGCAAAGCCAACACAAAAGCGCTGACGGGGCGACATACCGGAGACAGACCCCAGGCCAAACGGAAGCTGAGCATTCGAGGTCTTCCGAACACGCACTCGAGGGGTTCACTAGAACCACACCGAGGCGGGGTTCGACTCCTCGCTCTTGCCATACTCATTGAAGGCGCGGACTTTGTAAGTGAAAGCCCCGGTAACGTACCTGCCCGCCTTCTGTTCGTAACGAGTCGTATTGGCCCCGGCAAAGCCCACGACTCGAAAGTCTTCCCCATTGTCCGAACGCAGGATTTCAAAGCCGAGTTCGTTGTCGGACTCGTCCTGCCAGGACAGCTTGGCAATCGCGACGGCGCCTTCATACTCGCCTCTGGCGGACAGGTTGACCGGCGCTTCGGGCACTTTCTTCTCCCCAGCGCCCAGCGGCGGCACCCCGATGAAAAGGAGAACGACCAAATATACAGGGAACGATTTCATCTTCTCTTCCGAACATTCAGGATGTTCAATCGGGGCAAAGGTCTCAAAGTTTTCGATAGAAATAGCCCAGCCCTCCTTCTGCCGTTGGAAGAGAGCCGCTTCCGATGCCTGGCAGTTCGGATCCTTCGCGACCCCCGTTCACTCCGAGAGAGTGAGGATTCGATTGCCCGGAACCCTTCGGAGAACCGTGCGCTTCCCTGAAGGCCAGCGCACGATGACCCAATCGGCCATGCGTCTCGAGCCCAGACCGAAATGGAGCCAGGGGCTGTCCTGAGAGATAAAGCTGGAGCCGGCACGGACTTCTTTGATCATCATCCGCCCCTGAACGATCACGGTCACCCGCGCTCCGATGGCGTCGCGGTTGCTGGCGATGCCGTCTCCGATAAGCTTGACGGTCAGCCAGCGGTTCCCATTTCCGCCGTTGCTGAGCAACACCGCCTTGGCCTGCGGCTCCCCCTCCCAGGCACCATTGGAAACCGCAATGTCGACCGTGCCGTTGTTGTCGAAGTCGGCGGTGGCGATACCGGTGGTGTAGTGATCGCTCAGATCGACGGGAAGGAGTTGACGCGTAAAAGTCTTGTCCTGGTTGTTCATGTAAAGGTATCCAGGATTGCCCACTCCGGGTCCGATCAGCCCTCTCTGGGGCAGGTTCCCTCCAAACATCAAGTCGTCAAAGCCGTCGTTGTCAAAGTCGGCAAAGCTGCAGCCCCAGCCAAACTCCTGTGCCTCATCTCCGATGCCCACCTCGGTCTCCACGCTGGTGAAGGTGCCATCTGCATTGTGTTCAAAAAAGCCGACCTCCTGGCCGGTGCCGTAACGGTTTCCGGTGTTGGTGGCGAAAAGGTCGAAGTCCTGGTCATTGTCGTAGTCACTCAGCCCCACACACATCCAGAAGCCGCGTCCGGTCGGACTCGGATCCGTTTCGGTGGTCGTGTCCAGGCCCACTTGTGACGCGATGTCCGTAAAAGTCAGGTCCCCTTCGTTGATCATCAGGCTGAAGGGAGTCGGTGCGGGGGTGGTGTCATTACAATTGGCCAACATCAGGTCCTGCAGGCCATCATCGTTGTAGTCGGTGAAGGCGGCGGCGCAGGTCGCCATCGGCTGGTCCAGACCCGAGCCCGCGCTGATGTCGGTGAAAGTCAAATCTCCATTGTTGTGAAAAAGGAGGTTGCCCGGCTGGTTCTGGACAGGAAGATTGCCCGGCGCTCCAATGAACAAATCGACGAATCCGTCGTTGTCAACATCGCCAAAAGCCACCACCATGGCCTGTCCAAACTGGGACGGGATGACGATGCCGGAAGCGGCCGTGATATTGGAAAAGGTTCCGTCGCCATTGTTGTGATAGAGCCTGCTACGGGGAGGGATGGCGACCATGATGTTTCCATCGCGGTTGACGAACAGGTCCACGTGTCCATCATTGTCGATGTCGGCCGCGGCCACGCCTGAGCCGCCAAAGAGGTCGACCAGACCGGCCTGAAAACTGACATTGGTGAAGGTTCCATCCCCATTGTTTCGCATCAGCCCATTACGGTGACCCGCTCCATTGGAGAGAAAGAGATCCAGAAAACCGTCCTCGTTGTAGTCGAACCAGGCCAGGCCGGAGAATCCTTCGGTCGAAGCGCTTTGGTGAGTGAACCCCTGGAGCGTGGTCGAAACATCGGTCCAGACCACTGCCGAAAGCGAGTCGACCTCGGGCGCCCAGAACGCGATGACGCTTAAAACCAAGAGCACTATCAAGATTCCCGTCCGAGTTCCGTGCTTCATTGACTGGTCCTCCTCTGTTGGAAGGCTGCTTCGAAGTAGAACCCGTACCCCTCCCGGTCTTTTGCCTGCCTGACAATCACCCTGGAGCTTCAACAGGCTCTCGCTCTCCACTGAATTCAATTGTTGGCTTACCTTTACGCGGACGGAAGCCGGACTTCGCGTCCCGCCGCATTTTCTTTTTGATTCTGACATTATGCCGCCCCCAAGGATGCAAGACAAGTCTGGCATCTGGCGGCACAGCGCCATCCCCCGAGCGGCTCTTGATTTCCGGAGTCTTGGCAGCGTCCCGCTGAATCGGGCCAGGAGGCGACTGAGCTGTGTGGTATTCCCGTCGCCATTCTACCCTTTCCCGATCGTTTGCTTCTGCAAACAGTTGTTGACCGTGGAGTCGCTGTTCCTGTAAGATTTATCTCAAGTGACCCGAATCCAAAGGTAAGTAACTCTGTCGCTGTGGTAAATTACCCGAATTGTGTTTTTCTCACAGGGTCTTGTCGTGAGGAACCGGAATCCCGGTTCTGAAGAGGCTTGGGGAGGAGGTTCCGCCCGAGTGGCCGTGTTTTAGCCTGCCGAGCAGACGAATCCTCCTGAAATTCTCCAAGCAGCCCTGAAAACGGACTAAGGGGGCCACCCCAGCACTGCCAGGAGGCCGTAGCACTCTCAAGAAACGTGGTGGACAAATAATGGAAAGCAAATTCTTCAACCCGCGTCATTGGAGAGGAAGGACTCCCGTTCGTTTGCTTTCCCAGGTTTTTTTCTTCCTGTTTCTTCTGCCGATCTCCGTGATGGCTCATCAGCCGCACGACCCGATTGGGGCCTTGGCCGTGTCGCCCAATTTCGCCAATGATAAGACGATTTTTGCCGCCACCACTGAAGTCTCAACCACTCTGGGTGTGCGCCTGTTCCTCAAATCGACCGACGCCGGAGTCACCTGGGGAGTGATGTCGTTTCCCAATACTCTGGTGACCGCTATCGCCGTCTCACCCGACTTCGCCAACGACCAGACCCTCTTTGCGGGTACCGCCGGACGAGGGGTCTTACTCTCCACGGACGGGGGAGTGTCCTGGCAGCCAGGAGCCGCCGATTCGCTTCGGGGCGTCAGTTCCCTGGCCCTCTCCCCCGCTTTCGCCCAGGACGACACGCTCTTCGCGGTCGGTACTTTCGACACCCTCTTCCAATCCACCGACCGCGGCCTCTCCTGGACTCTGGTTTCAGACTTCACGGTCTATTCGAGCGACCCGATTCGAACGCTTGCCGCCTCCCCCAACTACACTCAAGACGACACGCTTTACCTGGGTACGAACGGGTCGGGTGTCTTCAAATCCACCGATGGGGCGGCGACCTGGACACCCATGATTTCCGGCCTCACCAACCAAAAAGTGTTGGTGTTGAGACCTTCTCCCGCTTACCTGATTGACCGAAGCCTGTTCGCCGGTACTTTTGGAGGTGGGGTCTTCGTATCCGTAGACGGTGGCCCGTGGGTAGCTCGGAATGACGGAATGACGGAATTGAAAGTCACGGATCTGAATGTGGTCAAGGTCGGCATACTGCAAGACCTGACTCTCTTCGCCACTACCGTCTCCGGCGTCTTCAGATCGACGGATGGTGGAAGTCTGTGGACTCCCACCGGAAGCATTTCCAGACCGCTCTCCCCTCAAGACGATCTGCACTTTTTCTTTGTGGTCGCCTCGCCGGATTACGCCTCTGATCAGTCCGTGTTTCTGGCCATGCTGGAAGGGCTTTGGAGGTCCCGGGATGGAGGCGACAACTGGATTTACTCGGACACCCTGCCCAATCGGATCTCGCGCGGCCTGGCCCTATCTCCGGACTATCAGAATGACGGGACGCTGGCCATGGTCAGCTATGGAGGGGGGGTCGTAAAGTCCACCGATCGGGGAGTCTCCTGGAGGACCAAGAATACGGGCCTGGACAACACCTACTCCTACTCTCTGGAGCTTTCTCCTGATTTTGCCCGGGATCAGACCGCGGTCACCGGGATCTATTTCGGCCTGGAAATAACGACCAACGGGGGCGAGACGTGGACCTCCCGGCGGATTCTGGGCCAGAGTCTGAACGTCAGGGCCCTGGCCTTCTCTCCGGCCTTCGCCCTGGACCGAACTCTCTGGGCCGGAACCAACCAGGCGACAACCGATCTGTTCCAGTGGCAATTCGGTCTCCTGAGCAGCAATGGCGTGTGGCGAAGCACCGATGGTGGGGACAGTTGGATCCCTACAAAATTGAATGGGGCACACGTTTTTTCTCTGGCTGTTTCCCCTGATTTTGAGGTGGACAGGACCGTCTTCGCCGGGGTCGGAGACAGTTCGAGTTTTGCCGACGCGGGCGTCTATAAATCGGTCGATGGTGGAATCAACTGGACCCGTTTGGACACCTCTGCGTTTGACTCGCAAATAGAAGTGGTGGCCGTTTCCCCGGACTATGGGGTGGACCAGGTCGTGTTTGCCGGCAGCCTGAACGGAGGCGTGATCAAGTCCCTTAACGGCGGTCAGACTTGGACACAAAATCCTCTCACCCAAGGCTGGGCCGTCATGGACCTGGTTCTTTCCCCCGATTTTGCAAATGACAGAGAACTTTATGTGGCCACCCTCGGACACGGCTTGAGAAAGGGGACCTTCGCGGGCATCATCTGGACACAGGTGCCCCTCGATGCGGTCTATGTCACCCGCGTCGGCTTGTCTGCCTCGTTTGCGCAGGATGGGACCCTTGTGGCCGCCTCCTATGACGGCCTTTTCAAGTCCGAAGATCGGGGGGCCACCTGGCAACAACTCTATCCCGTGATTCGGGCTGAGGACACCAATAATCCCCGCGTGGTTTTCTCCCCGAACTGGCAGAAGACTCTCATCCCGGAAGTCAGCGGCGAGGGCTTTCACAGTTCTTCCACGGCAGGGGCGACAGCGGGACTCGACTCTGTACTGTCAAGGGTGGCCTGGGTGGGTGCCCGGGGTCCGGACCAGGGCAAGGCGGATGTCTACATTGATGGCGTCTTTCAGAAGACGGTGGACTTGTATGATCCGACACTCTCCTGGCAGAGGCTGCTCTACATCTCGCCTGCGCTCCCCGTCGATTTCCATACGGTCCGGGTGGTGGTTCGGCATGAAAAGAATCCTCTCTCCACCGGCTACGATGTGAGCGTCGACGCCTTTGACGTGACGACGGCGCCAGGCCCACCCTGAGCGCCGCCTCCGTAGTCGGCTTGCGGCCTGGGAAATGGTGCTGGGGCGGTGTATCTGCCGAGTCTTCACCGGTATCGGAATCGGTTTCGCTATCGCCGTTGATTGCAATGGTAGGGAGCAATGCGCATGATGTCGATTACCCATCCCGATAACCGCGCCTCCCCCAAACTTGATTCAAAACTATAGATTATCCCACCCCTGGAATGCTGGCCTCACCCTGCCGACTCCCTCTCCGGGCGAGCGGTGGGCGTGAGCCCCCCGTTTCCGACTGCAAACTGAACCGAAGCGTCAGCGCCCGGCCAAATCCGGATGACCACTCACTCACGTTCGTGGTTCAGTGACTTGATGGCAGAATCGGCGTTGCGTTGACGACATATTCTCCCCTGCCCCGCCTTCACCCTGTTGTTAAGGCCTGACAACGTCCGAGGCACGAAATTTCAAATATCTTTGGTTGGGAACCTGGAAGGGTCACCGGAGCCGAACAAGTTCGGAAAATCCCTTCCCCTTCTGAATCCGCTCGGGTGAGAGGAATCGGGGGAGGCGGGCAATGTCGATTCGGGGTCGCGCCTCGCGGCTCAGATCCGGCCAGATGTCCTCCGATTTTTTCTCAAAGACGACCTTGGGGTCGGCTTGGACCAACCGCCACACTCCGTGATCGATCTCCGAATGGAGCTGACCCTTCGTCCAACCGGACAGGCCGATGTAAAGGCGTAATTCCTTTCGATTCTTCTTTTGTTCCAAGAGCTTCTGAAGCCACTCCCGGTCACCGCTGAAATAGACATCGGCCATCACGTGGGTGACACCTTCCGGGGGCTGAGCGGTCCGAGTCAGGAAGGTCAACTGGTTCAAAGCGACGGGGCCTCCGAAAAAGAGCAGCTGGGACTCCTTGCCGGGAGCCTTCAGGTCAGGCACGGCCTCAGACAAGGGGATTTCGGTCGCCCGGTTGATGATCAGTCCCGCCGCTCCGTTTTCGTCATGAACCAGCAGGAGGACCACGGTACGGCGGAATCGGGGATCCGGCAGGCCGGGGTTGGCTACCAGGAAGATCCCTTTCCCGGGGGTGAGAGTCTCCTTGAGTGGCAGTGGACGGGGTCTTGGGGCAGAACCGGCCAGCAGGGCCAGAAGCGGCACCCACACCAAGGTCAGGTTCTCAAGCCAGTCAGGCCGAAAAAACATCCAGTCTTCCCTCCAGCGAATTGCCGCCCGCAGGGTCGCGGGACGTGATGGGTCGGTTGGCCGGGCCCCTCTTGGCAAGCGATCCGTTGCCAGCTGGGGCCCGGGAGAAAGAACACTACCGCACCCGCATCTTTCAGCTGAGCGGAGCTGGAGCCCACCAGGATGTCGAACTCTCCCGACTCCACCACCCGGTTCATGTGGGGGTCTTCAACGGGGCAATCTGGCGCCACACCGATTATACTGGTTGGGTCTTGGAATGGAATCGTTTTTTGCCCCCGCATCATGGAAGAAGTCACTCAGATTTCAACTGAAACGGGCCTGGAGGAGTTGCTCTCAGAGCCCTACGAGGAGGATGTCGAGTGTGCCCGGAGGTTGGGAGGCGATCTGGTGGTGCTGGGGGCTGGAGGCAAGATGGGACCGACTCTGGTCAATCGCCTTCTTCGTGCCAGGTCTCGGGCCGGGGTGGATTGGAAAGTTTACGCCGCTTCGCGATTCTCAGACCCGATCCGGCGCCGTCACCTTGACGCCGCCGGGGCTTCGACCCTCCTCACCGATCTCCTGGAAGAAGGAAGCCTGAGTCGCCTGCCGGATTGCCCCAATGTGATTTTCATGGCCGGGGCCAAGTTTGGCACTTGGGAGAATCCTCCGGGCACCTGGGTGACCAACACCTATTTGCCCGGTCGGGTCGCCGACCGCTTCAAGAGTTCCCGCATCGTCGCCTTTTCAACTGGCAATGTCTACCCTCTCGTGAGCGTGGATTCGGGAGGCTGCACGGAAGAGGATCCAGTTGGGCCCGTCGGTGAATATGCTCAGTCCTGCCTGGGGCGCGAGAGAATCCTTCAATACTTCTCCCGGAAAAACTCGACTCCGATGACCCTCCTGAGGCTGAACTACGCCGTCGAGGCACGCTACGGAGTGTTGCTCGACATCGCCAGTAGAGTGTACGCCCGGAAGCCGGTCAGTCTCGAAATGGGCCATTTCAATGCCATCTGGCAGGGTGATGCCAACTCGGCCTGTCTCCGCTCTCTTGAGCTTTGCGAGAGCCCCCCGAAGATACTCAACGTGACGGGGAGCGAAATCCTCTCCGTTCGGGAGGTGGCCTCCGCATTCGCCCATGAGTTCGGCGTCGGGGTCGACTTCACGGAGAGCGAGAGCGCAACTGCTCTTCTCAACAATGCCGGGCTTTGCAAGCGGCTCTTTCATTTGCCCCGTTTTCCACTCGCGAAAATGGTGAAACTGGTGGCGTACTGGGTCAAGAGGGGGGGAGTGGATTGGGGTAGACCGACTCACTTCGACGTTCGGGACGGGAAGTTCTGATGAACTCAATCTCCCAGTTGAGAGAGCGCCTCTTCGAGGGGTTGGTGATCCCGGCCCATCCCTTGGCTTTGACTCCCGGCCTTCAACTGGACGAGCGTCACCAGCGCGCCCTGACTCGCTATTACCTGGCCGCCGGCGCGGGTGGAATCGCCGTCGGAGTCCACACCACCCAGTTCGAGATCCACCGGAGCTCAGTGGGCCTCTATCGCCCCGTGCTGGAGCTGGCGGCCGAGGAGGTGGTTCGAGCCGAAGCCTCCGGATGCCGGGACAGAGTGAAGGTGGCGGGAGTGGTCGGCGCCACCGACCAGGCGCTGGCGGAGGCCCGCCTGGCACGCGATCTCGGCTATCATTGCGCTCTACTCGCTCTGGGATCTCTTCGGGACGCCAGCGAGGATGAGCTGATGGAACATGCTGGAGCCGTGGCTGAAGTGATTCCTCTTTTTGGATTCTACCTGCAGGCTGCCGCCGGCGGCCGACCCCTCAGTTTTTCCTTCTGGAAGCGATTCGTCGAGATTGAAAATGTAGTGGCCATCAAGATTGCCCCTTTCAATCGCTATCAGACTCTCGAGGTGGTGCGGGCGGTGGCGGAGTCCGGTCGAGCCGCAGAGATCGCCTTGTATACCGGCAACGACGATCACATTCTTCTCGACCTGCTGACCCCCTTCGTCTTTACTCTTGAAGGCCAGAGGGAGTGTTTGAGGATGGTCGGGGGCCTGCTGGGACAATGGGCCGTTTGGACTCGCCGCGCAGTCGAATGCCTTGAGCAGGTGGGCGCCGTGGTTTCCGGCGGGCACCCCATCGCGCCTGGACTCATTCGTCTCAGCTCCGAAATCACCGACGCCAACGCCGCCATTTTCGACGCCCGACACCGCTTCTCGGGTTGCATTCCCGGAATTCTGGAAATCCTGCGGCGGCAGGGCCTTGTCCGGGGCGTCCATTGCCTGAATCCGGAGGAGCGGCTTTCCCCGGGGCAACTGGAAGAGATGGACCGGGTTCGATTGCTCTATCCGCATCTGCAAGATGAAGAGTTCGTGCGGGAGCATTTGGAGGATTGGTTGTCCTGAACGGCTCGGCCGTTTCCTCGGGACTCCCTATCCACCCCAACGGGATCGCCGCGGCAGCAGGCCCTAGATCAGCCCGGATTATTCACCGGCTTTCGTCACGAAGCGGGCTCTAAGGGCGCCGGGCTGGCAAGGCTTGCGAGGGAGGCCCCCGCAGTCGTACTCGTGCAGTACGTCGAGGAGGCCGACCGAGTGTAACGCAGCCAGCCCGGATGATTTCGCCGCTGCACTAGACAGTTGGTGAATAATGCGGGCTAGATTGACCCGGTTTCCTGGGCCGTATTGTAACCGCCCACCAGCGGCGAGGCAGCCTGCCTCTCATTAACCCGGGGCGCCGGAGTATTTAGACGGTGCCGATGCAAACATCCGCCGCAAGCCACCGGAGTCCTCGTTTCCCCACTGGAGTCATATACACATCACGCACTCTTCCACATACACGAAGGGAAACCCAACTCGAAGAGGTGGAGTCGCCGGGGAGTATGCCGGGTACGTGTACGTGAACGGGCACGTGTACAACCGAGACAAAAAACGCTCCGTCCCCAACTGAACTCGCCCCCGACTGCACTGCCCAACTGAACTGAAGTCCCCTGCTCACCCCCGTTGAGGGTGGTTGGCGGCGTTGACACTCCCTCCGGGAGCGGTGGGTGTGAGCCCGCCGTTTCCCCTGATTGAGCATGACCCTGGCGCTGCCCGCGAGAATCACAGAGATGGGGAGATGGAGATGGGGACGGAGCATTTCTTTGCCTTCAACTTCAACTGAACCGAAGCGCCAGCGCCCGGCCCAATCCGGAGGGCCACTCACTCAGGGTTTGCGCAAGAATAGATTGGCAGAGTTGGCGCTCAGATTTGCGCCAGATTTGGCCGCGAACGATTGAGCGAAACCGCAGGCGTAGCCGGGCCTACGTTGAGGATTTCGCGATTGAGGAGCGGCCCAAGATGGTGTGAAGATGAGATGCCAAAATGTGAAGCTATTCTTGCGTGAGCCCTTACGTTCGTGATTCAGTGCTGAAGCAGCTGGGGCGCCAACGCCGATCAACTCGCGGCGGCACAGCCGAAACAGGCTGCTTTCGGCTCGCCGGGCGAGGGGCGCGGCACCACCCGGCGACTGAAAAGCGGGAGATCCAGTTCCGCTCTCTGAACCGCCGCCGCCGCCGCCGCCAGTCTCGCCAGGTTCTGGTAGAAACCGGCGGCAGCCACTCTGGAGAGGAGCCGGGCGAAGGCGGGCAGCCACCACCCGACGTGGTCCTGGAAGAACTTGCCGCGCGCCTGCCGGCAAACCTCGACCCCTTCCCGTTGATGGTTCTGAAGGGCCGCGGCTTCCTTGGCCAGGAGAACGTAAAGGAACTCCGCCTCCACGCTGACGTGGTCGAGTCGTTCCTTTCCTTGCTCGGAGACCTTGAGGCCGAAGGCCCGGTAAAATCCGGCCACGTCGGCCAGGCGCTGGGAGCGATAAAAGATTTCCGCGTTGGGTTCGAATTCCATTTCGCAGGCCGGGCATTGCTGGGAGATAGCGGTGAGACCGAAAATGTTCTGGTAGGTACTCCTCAGCCCTCCGCCGATCTCATCGAAGGAGGCAAAGAGTTCCCGGACCAGGCGCGAGGAGAGCCGCTGCTCCCCCGGGCCCAACTCGATGCCAGAGTATTCCCGCCCCAGCAGGGCGGCGGCCTGTTCGGTCCGGCGCCGGAACTTCGGGTCTTCCAGCCGGGCCGCGCGCTGGTGGTGGAAAGGGTCGACAAAGGCGACCGAAAGGAGCAACCCAAGCTCGCGTTGAGCCACCAGTAGCGCCAAGTTGGCATTTGTCGTCATGAGAGACCTCACTCATTCCCGGCCAGGGCTCAGCAAAGATGTTTGAAATCTCGTCCCTCGGCCGCTGCCAGTTTCCAAACTCCAACCAAAAATATTTGAGGCTTGGCTTGAGTGATTCCGCTGCCCAGTGACTGAACCACGAACGTCAGTGAGTGGCCATCCGGATTGGGCCGGGCGCTGACGCTTCGGTTCAGTTTGACAGTGCCGCATGAAACTTTTTCTCTCGGCTCCCGCCCGTCGCCAGGCTTTAGCAACGGGGGTAAAGGGTGGGGGCAAGAGCCCTCACCGCGCTTTTCTGAGCCCAAACCCCACAACCGTCCTCCTGCTGAGAGGGAAATTCTCACAATTCCGGGGTAATCAGCTAAATGCTGTTGTAATGTTCGGCGGAACGTTCGAAGGCCGGCTCTTCTACGGTCAGCCGCACGGTTTCTTTCCCCTCTCGATCGTAAGCGATGGCGGTGTCGTTGAAGACTTCCAGCGTTCTGGTCCCTCCTCCGGGGAGCGTCACTTCACTCTCGGCTATCTTCTTTCCTTCCACCACCTCGAAGCGGAAGATGATTTGCCGCGTGACTCGGAACAGTTGAAGCAGTGCCAGCATTCTTCGCGACGGGCACACATAGGATTCAATAGCTCGTTCGACTCCCGGCCCAAACATCTGGTTGAGATAGGGGAGGGGGACCCAGCGGGGGGGGATGTAATATCCGTTGGGCTCGGTGCCGAACTGGGGATAGAGAGGCAAAGCGATCTTTTCCTCCCTGACCATGTAGTAAATGGGGTTGTCGGGGTCTTTGACCCAGTTGCCGTTTTCCTCGATCTTGACCAGTCCCTGCATTCTGATCTTGCCCACGCAGGCGGACATGCAGCGGGTCTCAATGGGCATGCCATCGGGCGTAATGACGGGGTCCTTGCCTTCCAGGCGGGGGAAGCAGGCGATGCATTTCTCGGACGTTCGCGTCGTTCCCCGGTACATGGCCTTCTTATATGGGCAGCCTTCCACACACTTGCGGTAGCCACGGCAACGCTTTTGATCGATCAGGACGACCCCGTCTTCGGGCCGTTTATAGATGGCCTGGCGGGGACAGGCCGCCAGACAGCCGGGGTAGGTGCAGTGGTTGCAGATTCGCTGCAGATGAAAGAACCAGGTGTTGTGGGAGGGCAGGGAAGCGCCGGGTCCTCCCCAGCGAACGGGGTCATCGTGCCTGTGCGGAGTGTCTTCATACAGATTGGGGGCATCCCAATCCTCGTCGCTGGGCAGATAACCCAGGACGCGTCCCGGCGCGGCCTGGAAGGTGTCTCCCGTTTCATTCCTGTCCTCATCGACGGCTTCAAAAATGGTCTTCCCCTCGAAGACACCGTAAGGAGGTTCCCCACCGTTCTTCGGGCCTTCCCAGACCTGACCGCCTGGATTGGTTTTTTCCAGCAGGGTCAGCAGCTTATGATCCCAGAAGTGGGGATAGCCGCCGTAGGGTTTGGTCTCAACATTGTTCCACCACATGTGTTCCTGCCCGCGCGAGAAAGTCCAGGTGGACTTGCACGACATGGTGCAGGTCTGGCAGCCGATACACCGGTTGATGTTGAAAACGAACGCAAACTGCCAATCGGGGTGGTCCTCCGCGTAGGGATAGAGCATCTCTCGACCCAGTTGCCAGTTATAGACTTTAGACATCACGGCCCCCTTCCTGGTCAGAGACCTGGACGGAGATTCTCATGCGTCCAGTTTGTGACAGGATGTGGCGAATCAGGTCGCGCACCCAGGCCGATCCGCGCTCCTGATACAGATGGTAGGTTTGGTACACTGGCTGGCTGAACAAGCCCAGTATCGCTTCTTCGTCCATTCCCATGCGCGCGTACTCTTCAATGATGCAACGGGCCATGAACTCGGGATCGCCCCCGGGGACGAAGTTCAGGACCAGTTCCATCGGATCGTCTGTTTCCGCTTCCTTTTTCGCTCCGGGCGGGACCGTCCCATTCATCGCTTACCTCCCCGCAGTGGCCATGATCGCTACGACTTGACCCGAACGAAGGCCCCCTCCAGGTAACGGGTCATGTCCGGGCTCTCGTGTCCGGGCGTGAATCCGGAGGTGGCCGGCGCCCATACGCCCTTTCCGCCCAATCCGCCGTCTTCGGCTTTGACCACGCGTACCAGTGTTTCCTTGGGCACGCTGTTGATGGCGTGGTTATCGATATCGAAGCCGAAGGTAAAGGCCATCCGACCGGCTTTCTTGTGAAAGAGGTGATCGGTCTGGTGCATCGGCATCATCCAGGCTCGCGTGATCGACTGATGGCTGCCGAACCGGTAGCTGGCCTGGTAGCCGGTGCTTGCGGCCAGCGCGCGGCCGTCGGGGCGGGTCTGGTGAGCCTTGACGGTGCGTTCGGTGGCCATCCATCCGGTGTGCTTCATGATGGTGAAGTTGCGGGGCAGGCCGGGGTTGTACTTGACCCGAACCATGCAGCGAAAGGCGCGGTAGCGCTCCGGATCCTTTTTCCAGCCCACGAAGGGGCGGTCGTTTGGATTGGCGTCGACGTAGACGTAGTCGCCGTCCTCGATGCCGAGTTCCCGGGCCGTTTCGGGGTGGATCTGGATTTGTCGATCGCCCACCCCGGGGGCCCTGCTGTCTTTTCGGAAAGGGTCACCAAAATTGTCCGACCAGATCCAGTTCCAGTCCACTACGCTCCAGGAAGAGTGCACCGAATGGCGACTCTTGGGAGTCGAGCAGAAGAGACGGAAGCCGTCTTTCCAGAGAGGATTCTGGGTGCGTTTCACCCGGGCCCACGGCATCTTGACGTTTCGAATCTGTCGCAGATCGGCGTCTGTCGCGCTCAGGGGAATACCGTAGTGTTGGGGGCGGATGTAGGGGTTGGAGGAGACGATCACGTTGGGGAGATAGGGTGTGGCCTCCGGCCCCTCGCGGTGGACAACGAAGTTTTCCCCGTACTCGATCGCCTCGGGAATGTCGCAGTAGCTGCTCAGCCGTCCACTGTCGGTGTAGAAAGGAATGGAGTCGTGGACCTGTTCGTAGAACGGAATGCGCGGATAGGTGCGGTAGAGCATCAGGACGGAACCGGGTTCGTTTCCATAAGCGCCGGTCAGGATCTCATGGGACGTGTACTTCTTCCCCTCCTTGTTTCGAGTGGTGGTGGAGGCGGCCAGGACGCGATCCAGGTAGACCTCGGTTTCCCCGCTCAGGGCAAAATGCCAGTGGTCTTTGAATCGCTGGTCTCCTGTGAGCTGGGACAACTTCTCCGCCACGCGGGCGAAGATCAAGGCATCGTCCAGAGAGTCGTAAAGCGGATCGATGCCATGGACGGCCTCGTATTTGCGCCCCCCCCACAGATGCAGGAAGGGATTGGAACAGGAACTCCCCGCCTCCACGGTCTGGGCCTCCACCCAGGCGTTGGCGGGTAGAATCAAGTCGGCGTACTCAGCCGAGCCCGTCCACTCGATCTGCTGGTCCACAATCATGTCCACTCTCGGCAGCACGTTGTGGATGAGGTGATAGGCCCACTTCGCCTGGTTGATCAGATTGGCGTTGTTGTACCACATCAACTTGGTGGGCGTCGGCATGTGCGTCTGGCCGGTGAAGACTTTGCGTCCCCGAGGGGTCTTGACGATAAAGGGCTGATCTCCAGAGCCCCAGTAGCCCACTTCCTCTCCCCGCATGGCGGGGCGGAGCTGGGCAGGAGTGATCTCCGCATGGGGGTCGAGCTGAGGATTGAAAGGATCCTCGGCGACATAGGCCCCAGCCCCGGGTCCGGACCATTTCGAACCCTGAAAGACGGCGCCCTTGTAGTTGCCGGCCCAGGTATAGACCCCGGCTCCATGGCGGCCGATATTTCCGGTCAGGATGAGGGGCAGGAAGACGGCCCGGTTGTGCAGGGTGGCATGGAAGTAATGGTTGATACCCTCTCCGTGGTGAATGGCGGCGGGCTTGATGGTGGCCAGGTCGTGGGCCAGTCGCTGGATCAGGGCCTTGTCCGACTCGGTAATCTCGGTCACCGTCTCCAGGTCATAGTCTTTCAGATGGATCCGGTAGAGAGAGAAGATCGTCATCACCTTCACGCGATGGCCGTCGGTGGTGGTGATTTCACCGGTCCACTCCAGAGCCGGCCGGATGTTCTTGTCGTCCAGATGCCGGCCCACGTCATCCCGGGTGAGGGCTTTCAGCCCTTGGGAGCCCTCATCGTAGATCACAAAATCTCCAATCCGATTCCTCTGCTCGTCGGTCAGCCCTTGAATCTGATAGCTGGGTCCCTGAGACAGGTCGGGCATCTTGTAATCCTCGAATACCTCCTGGGGTTTGAGGCGTTTGAGGGTGTCGGTTCTCACCAGCAGGGGAAAGTCACTGAAGCGACGGACAAAGTTGGCATCGTACAGCTTTTCTTCCATCAGATAGCGGGTGAGGTAGAGAAAGATTGCCGTGTCGGAGAGACCGGGACGCACGGGAATGAAATAGTCCGATTTGACGGCCGGACCGTTGTACTCAGGGGCAATGGTGACGATCTTTCCCCCTCGCTCCATCAACTCGTAGAACCAGTGGGATTCCGGCATCTTATTTTCCACCAGGTTCTTGCCCACCTGGATGTGGAGGCGGGCGTGCCGGAGGTCGTTGAAGTCGCAATCGGACGTCTGCAGACCATGGACGAAGGGTTGGCCTGGAGCCTGATCCCCCCGCCACGTGTACTCGGTCCAGTCCCGGACCGCCCGGGCCTTCTCCGGAGAGACCCCTCTGATGTGGTGATCCAGTAAGGCCATCATGTTGCCAAAGCGGAACAAACCGAACTTGCCGGCAACCCCATGCACCGGAAGAGAGGAGCCGATCTTCATAGTTCGTGTTCCAGCGCCTTCCCAATGCAGGAACATCTCCTCGCTGTAGCCGTCTTTTGAGAGCCGCGCTTTGCCTTCCTCACCGCTGTAGGTCTTCGCCACCGCCATCAGCCCCATGGCTGCGTAGCGGGAGGCTTCATCCCAGGAAAGGCGAAGGAAGGAGTCGTTTCCCCGATCCTCGAAGCGGTACTTTCGTCGCAGTTCGGGATGATCCGAAAGAGAAGGAAAACCGTCGTCCGCCCATTCCTTCCAGCCCTGCCTGATGACGGGTCCCTTGAGGCGATAAGGCCCGTAGATACGCCGGTGAAAGGTGTATCCTTTCAGACAACCTCGAGGATTCCACGCCTCGGTGGATCGATTGCCATAGAGATCCGTGTAGCGCCCGCAAGCGTAGTTCTGCTCCGTGCGGACAATGACGCCGTTGCGGACAAACGATCGCAGGCGGCACATGTGGGTATCGTTGGGGGCGCAGACCCAGGTAAAGCTGCGGTCGTAGCCATACTGGTTTCGATAGATCTTCTCCCACTCGCGGTTGGGATAGAATTCCAGTGGATTGGAGATCTCCTCCGGTCCCGGAGCCGGAGTGGTGCAATCGAGAGACCAGAGCGTGAGTCCCGCCGTGATCCCCGCCGTTCCGATGTCCCTCAAGAACTGACGGCGGCTGACCCTCCGGGATTGCGGTTCATGTTGCTGCCTTGCCATACCTTCCTCCTCGGTCGCGGAACCCTGGCCCCCACTTCTCACAAAGGGTTCCAGCCCGGATGTCTCACAAACGATCTATTGCCGAGCCGATGCATCCACCCGGACTGCGTTGCGCTCGGTCGGCCTGCTCGACGTACTGTACGAAACGTCTGCGCGGGCCTCGGTCGAATAAAGCCTGTGAGCAATGCGGTCTAGCCCGGACTATTCACCAGCTTTCTGCTGCGGCGCCGTTATCATCCGCGCT
>JBHHYX010000047.1:0-19555 GCA_046757765.1 Acidobacteriota bacterium
AGGCTTGCGACCGAGGCCTTTGCAGGCGTACTGTACAGTACGTCGGGCAGGCCGAGAGCGGGCAACGCAGTCAGCGGAGATGATTCCGGCTCTGCGGTAGATTGGGTGTGAGAAATGCAGGCTAAGAGGAATGATGACGGGAGTCCTGGACGTGGTGACGGGTGGGGCCGGATTCATCGGCTCCCACATCTGTGAAGAGCTGTTGCGCCGGGGCGGAAGAGTCCGAGTGGTGGACGATCTGTCAACCGGAAAGCGGGAGCATCTCTCCCGCCTGGAGCAGATGTTCCCGGATCGCTGCCGGCTTTTCGTGGAGGACATCCGAGACCAGGAAAGACTGAAACGGATCCTCGAGGGCGCAGAGAGTGTCTATCATCAGGCTGCTGTGACGTCGGTGGAACAATCGGTGAGGGATCCACGCGCCGCCCAGGCCGTCAATCTGGACGGGACTCTATCGGTGCTGCTGGCGGCCCGGGAGTCCGGGGTGCGAAAGGTGGTCTTCGCGAGCAGCACCGCTGTCTACGGAAACTCCGGAGAACTGCCCAAGCGCGAGAGCATGGCCCCGGCTCCGCTCTCGCCCTATGCCGTGACCAAGCTTTGTGGGGAACTCTACTGCCGGGTCTTCTCTCAGCTCTCCGATTTGCCCACCATCTGTCTCCGCTATTTCAATGTTTTTGGTCCCCGCCAGGACCCCGAATCTGACTACGCCGCGGTGATCCCGCGCTTCATCACCCGGATGTTGAGCGGAAAGGCACCCTGCATTTACGGGGACGGTGGACAGAGCCGAGATTTTGTCTTCGTGGATGATGTCGTTCGGGCCAACCTGCTGGCGGCCGAGTCGAGTGTTGAGGGGGTGAGTTTGAATGTGGCCTCGGGCGCGCGTTTCACCATCAATCAACTGGTCCAGGTCTTGAACGAGATTCTCGGGACTGATTTTGAACCGATGTACCTGGAAGGTCGTCTGGGCGAGGTTCGCCACTCTGAAGCCGACGTCAGCCTGGCTCAGGAGACCCTTGGGTTCACCTCTCAGGTCGTCTTTGCGGAAGGCTTGAGTCGAACCGTGGAATGGTTTCAAAGAGGGAAGGAGTGTCAGACATGAGAGTCTTGAGACGGCGACCGGCTCCCAGCGGGTTTCTTGGCATCGGGAGTGTGTCGGGTAGATGAAAATGGAACCCACTGGGCTGGAGGAAGAGAGCATCGGGTTGCGCGCCAGCCTCGCGGAACCGTCCCCTGCCCCTCAGCCTTTCATCGATCTGACTTTTCAAACGCAGGCGGTGCTGGAACCGTTTCTGGAAAGAATCCGCCGACTGGCGGCCGTCAACCAGTTTGTTGGCGGACGGGCTGTCGAGGAATTTGAAGAAGCTTTTGCCCTGTACTGTGGAACTCGGTTCTGTGTGACCTTGAACAGCGGCACCGACGCCTTGCGCCTTGCCTTACTGGCCGCCGGCGTAAGCCCTGAAGATGAGGTCATCACCACCCCTTTTACTTTCATCGCAACGGTCGAAGCCATTGGCCAGACCGGGCGGCTGGTTCTGGCCGATATCGATCCGGACACCTTCACTCTTTCTCCGGACGCCGTTGCAGACAAGGTGACAGAGCAAACTCGGGCCATTGTGCCGGTGCATGTCTTTGGGCAGCCAGCCCCAATGCCCGAACTGATCGAGCTCAGCAAACGCCACGGTATGGCGGTCGTTGAAGACGCCTGCCAGGCCCACGGCGCTTCCATCTCAAAGCAGCGGGCGGGAAGTTTCGGCGAGGCGGGCGCTTTCAGCTTCTATCCCAGCAAGAACCTGGGGGCCTTCGGCGATGGAGGAGCCGTGACCACTAATGATTCCCGTCTGGCGGCGCGAGTCAGACGGCTCCGTAACCACGGGCAGGTGGGCCACTACCAGCACGTGGAAGAAGGCTGCAACTCTCGACTGGATGCCATTCAAGCCGTCCTCCTGAGTTTGAAACTAGGGTACATCGAAGAATGGAATCGGCGACGGCGGCGGCTGGCGGCAGTGTACAGGGAGCAACTGGCTGGTCTCCCCGCTGTCCGCTTTCAGGCCCAAAAGGCCGGCTTCGACCACGCTTACTACCTGCTGGCGGGACGGGTGGAAAGACGTGCCGGGCTGGCCCGCTATCTTCGCCGTCTGGGAATTGAGACCAAGGTCATTTACCCCACTCCGATTCATCTGCTGGGGGCCTGCGCGCATCTGGGATACCGACGCGGAGATTTTCCAAACGCGGAAGATGTCTGCTCCCAGGTGCTCTGCTTCCCCCTTTATCCGGGGATGACCGAAGATCAAGCCGCAGCCGTGGCTGGAGCGGTAAGACAATTCTATGTGGGATAGGTGGATTTCCTTTGCCGTCATGGCGACCGTGATCAGCTCGCTGGTCTCTGTCGCCGTGTCCAGTATCTTCTTGGGTGCCGCCGTGCTGCTGTGGGTGGCCAGCGCCGTCCAGAAAAGAGAAGTGCGCCTTCGTTGTCCACCTTTCACTCCCATTCTGGCGCTTTTCGGGTGTGCCGTGGTGATCTCGATTCTCTTTTCCACCGACGCCGGGTACAGCGCCGTGTATCTGATCAAGCTGGTCAAATTCCTGCTCGTCTTTTTCGTTTTCACCTACCTGAGCCGGCGCTGGATTGAGTGGACGCTGAGGGCTGTGCTGGGGGTGCTGGCGCTGAGTGCCCTGGTTGGAATTCTACAGTATTTCTGGTTGATGGACGTCAATCTGCTCAACCGGATACGAGGATTCATGAGTCACTGGATGACGTTCTCTGGACAGCTGATGATGGGGGCGGTTTCTCTGACCGGTCTGCTTCTGATCTACTTCCGGCAGGGCCGTCGAGAAGCAGGTTCGGCAGCCCCGGGACGATTGGCAATGGAGCCCTCTCCCTGGTTGTGGGTGGGCGTCTTGCTGCTGATGCTTTTTGCCCTGCTCCTGAGCCTGACTCGCAACGCCTGGCTGGGAACGCTACTGGGCGTCGCCTGCTGGTTGACGATTTACGATTGGAGATGGCTGATTCCCGTGGGTTTGCTCTCTGTGGTGGCGCTGCTGCTGCTTCCGGGCTCATTCAAGCAGCGCCTGGTGAACGGTTTTGATCCCAATGACGCCACCACTCGTTCGCGCCTCGAATTGCTGCAGACCGGGAAGAGAATGATCTGGGACCATCCCCTGACTGGCGTGGGCCCCAGAATGGTGCCAAAGCTCTCGGCCCGCTACCGTGGGAGTCACGAGTTTCCCGACTGGCTCTATCAGCATCTTCATAGTGCTCCTCTACAGATTGCGGCGGAAATGGGTCTGCTCACTCTGGTGGTGTGGATGGCGCTATGGGGGGTTCTCATTCGGGATTTCGTCCGAATGGCCAGGAGCGCTCCCACGGATTTCTTTTCCCATTACCTGGCTGTCAATGGAATCTGCGTCCTGGTCGGATTTCTGACAGCTGGACTCTTCGAACAGAATTTCGGGGATTCGGAGCTGCTGACTCTGCTCCTCTTTCTGATTACGGCTCCCTATGTCGTCAATTCTCAGTCGGAATCGATCGCTTCGGCTCGCCATCCTGGGCACAAGGGGGATTCCCGCTAATTACGGCGGTTTTGAAACCTTCGCTCAGGAGTTGTCCACGCGGTTGGTGGAGCGCGGACATGCCGTAACCGTATACGGGCGGAGCGCCTTTGTGGACTCGCGCCTGGCGCTTTACCGCGGAGTGCGGATTCGCGTCCTACCCTGCTTGCGCCACAAGTACCTGGAGACTGTCTCTCACACCGCGCTCTCGATCCTGGACGCTCTTTTTCGCCCCTACGACGTGGTGCTGATCTGCAATGCGGCCAACGCTTTCCTGGCCTGGGTGCCGCGGTTGGCGGCCCAAAAGGTCATTCTCAACCTCGACGGAATCGAGCGTCGCCGCAAGAAGTGGAATCTCTTCGGAAAGCTGTTCTCCCATTTCAGCGAATTCCTGGCCACTGAACTTCCCGATGTGGCTGTCAGTGATGCCAGCAACATTCAATCGTATTATTTCTCGGAGTATGGGAAGGCCACGCGCTGTATCACCTACGGAGCCCCGGTGGGTCGGGTGGACAGTTCGGAAGTCTTGAGCCGCCTCGGTCTGGGCCGCAACAATTTCCTTCTCTACGTCAGCCGGCTGGAACCGGAGAACAATGCTCATCTGGTCATCGAAGCCTACCTCCGATCCGGTGTGACGGCTCCTCTTGTGGTTGTTGGCGATGCCCCTTACGGTGACCAGTACATCACCCGCTTGCAGAAGTTGGCCGCTCGAGGCCATGTTTTGCTGCCCGGGGCCATTTACGGTCAGGGGTACAGAGAGCTCCTCTCCCATTGTCGCTGCTACCTGCACGCCACCGAGGTGGGAGGGACGCATCCCGCCCTGATCGAAGCGATGGGGGCCGGTTGCGTGGTGCTGGTCAACGACACGACTGAAAACCGCGAGGTGACCGACGGGACAGGTTTGCTCTATCCTTTCAATGATCCCGAGGCTCTCGGTCAACTCATTGCCAGGGTCTGGTCACATCCTGAAGATTATGAGGAGGTTCGCAAACAGGCTCGACTGCGCGTCCAGCGGAACTACGACTGGGAAAGGGTGGTGGCTCAATACGAAAAGCTCTTCTATGAACTCGTTGATCGTTCTGCCTGGTAGTGTGGCCCAGGTCACTCTGAATTTCCTGCGCAAGCTCTTCCGCCAGCGGAACTTGATCTGGAACTTTGTGATCAGGGACCTGAGGAGCCGTTACGTCGGGTCCCTGATCGGATTTCTCTGGTCAGTGGTTCATCCCCTGGTGCTGCTGGTGAGCTACACGTTCGTCTTCTCCATCATTTTCAAGGTCAAGACCCCGGCCAGGATGCCGGACAACTTTGCCATTTTTCTTTTCTGCGGTATTTTGCCCTGGCTCTACTTTCAGGATACTCTTCTCCGCTCATCCACCTCTGTGATCGACCATGGCAACCTGATCCGGAAGACAGTCTTTCCCTCCGAGATCCTGCCGGTGGCACTGGTGCTTTCCAATCTGGTCACTCATCTTGTTGGGTTTGCCATTCTGCTGGTCGTTCTGGTCTTCATGAACACTCTGAGCTGGGCCGCTCTTCTTCTTCCCCTCTACCTGTTGCTGCTGGCCGTCTTCTCCCTGGGGTTGGGATGGCTGGCGGCTGCGCTCCAGGTGTTCCTCCGCGACACGGCCCAGGTCATTTCCGTCTTGATGGTTCTCTGGTTCTGGTTCACACCCATCTTTTACCAGATTGAGGATGTGCCGGCCGTCCTGCAGCCGCTGGTCCGGATGAATCCGCTCAGCTATGTGGTCCAGGGATACCGTGATCTGCTCCTGATGGGACGGCTTCCGGACGTCCATTCGGTGCTTGTGCTGAGCGGCTTTTCACTGGGTGCTTTTGTCCTCGGCGGGTTCGTCTTCCGAAGCACCAAGAGGGAGTTCCCCGATGTCCTTTGAAGCCCAGGGTCGAGAACCTGTCATCCACCTCAGGCACCTCTCCAAGAAGTATCCGATCTACTCCAGCCCCAGCCACAAACTGCTGGAATTGATGACCTTGCGGAAAAAGCAATTCCATCGGGAGTTCTGGGCTCTGAGTGATGTCGACCTGGAAGTCGGGGGGGCGACAACCTTGGGCGTGGTGGGGCAAAACGGCTCCGGAAAAAGCACACTGCTGCAGATTCTGGCGGGGATTCTCCAGCCCACCCGTGGCGATTGCCGGGTCAAAGGGACGGTTTCGGCTCTGCTTGAACTGGGGGCTGGTTTCAATCCGGAATTCACGGGCCGAGAGAACATCTACATGAACGGCGCCATCATGGGATTCACCCATCGCCAGATGGCACGGCGCGAGAAGCCAATCCTTGCCTTCGCGGAAATCGGCGAGTTCATCGACCAACCCGTGAAAACCTACTCCAGCGGTATGTTCATGCGACTCGCCTTTTCAGTGGCCATCCATGTCGACCCCGACATATTGTTAATCGACGAAGCCCTGGCCGTGGGCGATCTGGTTTTTCAGCATCGATGCACGAATCGAATGCGACAGCTGCGAGAAGGAGGAAAGACCATCGTTTCGTGACTCACGACCTTCAGGCGGTGACCCGTTTTTGCGATCGCGCCATCCTGCTGGACAAAGGTCGAAAATTGGAGGATGGAAGCCCGGAGGAAGTGGTCCGGCGCTATCAGGCTTTGATCTTCGAGCGCCGGGACAAGCAGGTTGGCGAGGCTGGCTCCGTGATTCCCGTTGGACAACGGGAGGAGTTGCCGATCATTCGAACCGTTCCTTATGTGCATCATCGTTACGGGGAAGGGGGTGCCAGGGTGGTCGGGATCATTCTGCTTTCGGAAACCGGGGAAGTGTTGAACCAGGTGCAGGCCGGCCAGACCGTCCAACTGCTGGTATCGGTTCATTTTCTGCGCGACACTGAGAGCCCCATCATTGGTTTCACCATTCGAGACCGCCTGGGAGTAGAGGTGACTTCGTCCAATAGTTCCTACGAGCAGTGCCAGTTGCCGAACGCTCAGGCTGGAGAGCTTTTTACTGTTGCCTTTCAGACCCGGGTTCCGGTTTTGCGTCCGGGGAGCTACTCCGTTTCACCGGCCATCTCCCGTGGAAACATCTGGAAGCATACGATTGAGGACTGGATCGATAATGCCTATATCTTCAACATTTCCGACACCGGACTGGTTTACGGACAGATGCGCTGGCCGGTGGAAGTGTGCTACAGCGTGTGCCGGGAAAACTGAATTCGCGCTGGCCACTGGCCCGCGCTTCCCACCCAGTCTCCGGAGCAGTGGGGAACTCGTGCCTTCGGAAGTCGTTACCTTCGGTCGGCCTGTATCGGGGGCTGGGGAGAGTGTGGCGCAATGAACGCCGGTGGGGAGAGGGCGAGTGGCGTCCCGCTGGCCAGAGAGCGGCGGTGGCCGGAAGAACCCCTCTGGTGGACTGCCTTTGCCGTGGTCCTGGCCGTCCACCTGTCATGGCAACTTCTGAACGACGCCCCCCCGGTCTGGGATATGGCCTACCATCAGCTGAAAGGTTGGGAGACCCTGCGCGCATGGAATGAGGGCCGGCTGTTCGGAGACCTTGCCGGGCTCTCTCCCAGCTATCCGCCTCTCTACTACCTTCAGGAGGCCCTGGTGCTGCGTTTCTGGCCGGGAACGGAGTTCCTGGCCATTCTCTCGAATCTGGCCGGCTTGTTCCTGCTCTCCTATTCGACCTACCGGCTGGCCGCGCTTCACCTTTCGCCTCCTCTGGCCCCCTGCGCGGGATTTTTAGCCCTTCTGTTTCCGATGGTAGCCTGGGTGGGCAGGGAATCACTCCTGGATGGACCCCTGGCAGGCTGGGTCGCCGCCGGCGGGTACCTCATTGTACGAAGCCAGTTCTTCCAGCAGCGCCGTTGGACCTTCCTTTTCGGGCTGGTCTGTGCCGCCGGTGCCCTGACGAAATGGACCTTTCCAATTTATCTGGTCCTGCCCGTCCTCTATGGGACGTTCCGTTCGCGGCAGCGGCAAAAATCCCTGACCAACCTTTTTCTCGCCTTTCTTCTGTCTCTCCCCTTGCTTCTTCCCTACTACCTGCCCAACCTGGCCGACCTCATGGCGCGTTATCCCACCACTCATCAAGCCGGTTGGATCCCCTGGCTGCCCTACCCCCGTCACGGGGAACCCGGCCTGAACAACATTCTGGGTTGGATCTACTATCCCAGAGTGTTGGCCAGTTACTTTCTGTATCTGCCTCTAACGCTCCTTTTTCTGGTGGGCGCGGTGGGCAGCTGGCGTAGAAGAGGGGACTGGTGGGAGGAACCCGCCCTCGTTTCCCCCGCCTACCTGTGGTGGTGGCTGGCTGGAGGCATTCTCTTCCTCACCTTCCTCACCCCGAAGGACCCCCGCTTTGCGCTTCCTCTAGCGCCCCCGCTGGCCATCCTGCTCGTCTACCTGTGGCGGAACCGGCCCCTTTGGGTGATCACAATCGCCGGTCTGAGTCTACTGCAGTTCCTGAGCGTTTCCCTGCCCTTGCCCTGGTCGGTCAAGCTTGCTCTCTGGGAACGGAAAGGGGATCGGGATTACCAGAGCCTTCAGCGGGAGTGGGTGCTCTACGCGACCCATTACTTCGACGTGGCGGGTCCTCCGCGCCGGGAGCACTGGCCCTATCGGGAGATCCTTTCTTCCCTCCTCCCGGGATCGCGAATCGGCTTTCTTGCCGACCTGCCGAGGTTTCATCCTCAAGGCCTGCGGCTGGAAGCCGCGCGCACGGGCTTAGACGTCCAGGTGGTGAAGTTGGGAGAGAATGAGGAAGGGTTGGCTGAGCTCGACTCGCTAGACTTTGTGATCAGCAAAACGGGCTACCAGGGAGTCTCCTTCATCACGCGCTTCAACAGCGATGTGGTGGAAGGACTGGGTCAAAGAAACTGGCGGCGCTTGAACTCATGGGATTTGCCCGACCAGAGCCAGGCGGTGCTTTGGGGCCATCCTCCGAGGGGCAAGTCCCGACTCTCGAGTCCTCGGGCTAACTCCCAAATAAACAAGAAGGGGGGTCGGGGAAGGGGCACCGGAGGCGCTATTCATGCGTGGCGGTGACTTTGCGGCCGCCGCTCGGCAAGTCCGCCAAAACCTTGAGGGAGAACCGGAGGATCTGTCCGCCCCCGGCCGATCAATCCCGCAAGGGATTGTGTCCTCCAGCCCAGGGTTTCCGAACCCTGGGGAAAGGGGTAAAAACATTCCGGCCAACCCTGTAAGGGTTGCGTAACAGGAGTGGCACCATGGTTTCAGGGCTGTTTTTTCTGACGATGTTGGCTTTCTCCACAAGTGGCAGAAAGCGCCAGCGAGAGCACGCGGGCGGGAATAGAGCATTTACGCAGCTTTGACTTCGCGCGCGCCGAGCTCCGACGGTTCCAAGGGGTTCCTTTGCTGGCTTTGTCACGTTTGTGGATGGAACTTGATGTGATGGCCTCCAAAGCAGATCGACAGTGTTGCAGCTTCCGGATTCTCCAGCCGGAGCTCATTTCTCGGGGATGACCTGCCGCGCCCCTTCCACCGAAAACTCGGCGTTGCGGATCGCCTCGATGCCATCTGCTTTGGTGTACCTCTCTGTCGGAATGAAATCCACATCACCATAGAAAGCCAACTCTCGTTCTTTGCGAAGCTGGGACGAGATTTGTGCCAAGCGATTCAAGTGTGGGCGCACATTGACAGGAAAACGTTTTTCGAAATCCAGTAAAAAGGGGCCGACATCGTGCCATTTCGGCGGTTCCACCCCAACCTGCCGGAGCATCCCCTTGAGGGCCAATTCAACAATCTCCTGGGCCTCCCTGACGACGTCCGAGTAAGCCTCTTCGTCAAGCAGAACGGAAAGGATCCTCAAGCGCTTGGTGGCCTTGACCAGGTAGCTACGAGCCAGCGATGAGTTGGTCAAATCTCAAACTCCTCTCCAGGACGGTAGTCCGGCTTCAGATCCCAATACCAGGCGCTTCCTTGCCAGATTCGTTTTGCCCCGAGGCTTCGCAGTCGTTTCCGCAGGCGAGACAACTCGTTGGTGAAAAACCCTTGCCGGTCGAAGAGTATCCTGGCATCCTGCGTCATATCGAAGAAGAGAGGACTACCCTGGCGAACCGATCCGCGTGTCTTGAACACGGGGGAGAGAAAAGGAGGTTCTCGAGAGAAATTCGCCTTGCGCAGCAGTTGGGCGAACCGCTTCTCGACAGCGACAAATTCCTTGATTCTGGCCGTTCGGCCTTGGGGAAGCGAGTCCGCCACGACCAGAACGTCAACGTCCGAGTCGGGCCCGGCCGTTCCCCGGCCAACGGAACCATAAACAGCCACCGTTACGAGTCGCTCTCCGTAGGTCTCGATGCAGGCCTGCCTCATAGCCGCCAGTATTGACTCCAAGTTCTTTGAGAGGCCGGAGGTTTTCATGGCACCGAGATTATCTCACGAATGAGGGTGTCAAGCCCGCGAAGCTCTCCGACACAGCAAGCCACCTGCCAGTCTGGCAGATCAGAAAGGCCAGAAAACGGGGATCAGGAGAGTGCCCAGAATCCAGAACGCCAGATTCAGCGGAGCCCCCACCTTCATGAAGTCGGAAAACTTGTAGCCGCCGGCCCCGAAGATGAAGGTGTTGGTCTGGTATCCGACCGGGGTCATGAAACTGGCGGAGGCGGCGAACATCACGGCGAAGATGAAAGGCTTGGCACTGAGACCCAGTTCCTGGGCCACGGAAAGAGCAATGGGAACCATCAGGACGGCCGTGGCGCTGTTGCTCATGACGGCGGTCAAGAGTGTCGTGACCAGATAGATTCCAGACAAGACGGCCACCGGTCCCAGGTTCCGAAGCTGCGTGATCAGATGGTGGGCGATCAGGGACGCCATGCCCGTCTCCTGCATGGCGCTTCCCAGGGGAATCAGGCAACCCAGCATCACGATCGTTTCCCAGTGGAGGTTGTTGTAGATCTCGCGCAGGCGAAAGCAGCCAGTGAGCAGCATCAGTCCACTCCCGATCAAGGCCGCTTCCAGAATGCTCAAGATCTGCAGGGAGGCCAGCGCCACGATGCCAACAAAGATCCCGACCGCATAGGGGATCTTGTCTTTTCGGAGCAAGACATCGCTGACCTCTTCAAGCACCAGAAAATCCCGCGTCTGGCGCAGCGCATCCAGTTGCTGCCGTTTGGCCAGTATGAGCAGACAGTCTCCGTACTCCAACCTCACTTTTCCGATCTTCTCCCGGATGGTGCGGCCATGGCTTCGGATCGCCAAAGCGTTGGCCTTGTACTGTCGTCTGAAATCAACCTCTTTGAGTGTACGGTCGACGAGCCGGGAGGTTGGGGATATGAAGGCTTCAACCATGACGATGTTGGCGCCCTGCAAAAAGCGGTCGTCGACCTTCAGCGCCTTCAACGTCACCCCCGCTTCGTCTGTGATCTCCATGAATGTCTTAGGATCCCCTTGCACCAGAAGCATGTCGCCCTTCTGTATCCGGGCCTCTTCATCACCTGGCAGAATCCGGGTTTCGCCGCGCAGGATTTCAATCACTTCAATGTTGTATTTCTCGCGCAGCAGTGTTTCGGAGATCTTCCGGCCAATCAGAGGGGATTGATCCCTCAAGATGAGCTCCGTCACAAAGTTTCGAAGCCGATAATGCTCGGTCAAGCTCTCCTCGGTTCGTCGCGAGACAAGGAGGTGACGACCGACAAAGACCAGATAAAGCCCCCCAGCTGCAAAAAACACGAGTCCCATGGGCGTGAACTCGAACATCTGGACCTGCCATTGCAGCCGATCCAGTACAAGTGCGCTGACCAGAAGGTTGGTGGACGTTCCAATCAGGGTGCAGGTGCCCGCAAACATGGCGGCAAAGGACATTGGCATCAAGAACTTGCTGGCGTTCAAACCTTGCTTCCTGGTGACCGAAAGCGTCAAGGGCAGGAAAATGGCCACGGCTGCCGTGTTGTTGATGAAAGCGGAGAGAACTCCCACCGAGAAGATGATAGCCAGAAGAACCTTGATTTCGCTGGCGCCCGCCAACTCCACAATCTTGTTGGCAGCGTAGTTCAGGGCCCCGGTCCTTTCCAAACCGTAGCTCAGTGCCAGCATGCAGGCCACCGTGATGGTAGCGGTATTGCCGAAGCCGGAAATCGCCGCCTTGGCGGAAACCAACCGGGTGGCGATGAGCGTGGCCAGGAGCAGGGCACTGACCTTGTCGACCGGAAAGATGTCCAGGGCAAAGAGGACGATGGCTCCAACAATGATCAGAGTCAGTGCCATCATCTCCAACGTCATGTCAGTCTTCTTGCTCCGGAATGAACAACCTGCGTTTCGATCCCCCCGGGGTGGCGGGCACTCACCGCTATGGCAGGGCCGCTCCCCCTCCAGCTTCTAGTCTTAGGGCTCACGCAAGAATAACTTCCCATTTTGGCATCTCATCTTCACACCAAATCTGAGCGCCAACTCTGCGAATCTATTCTTGCGCAAACCCTTAGCAGCAGTGTTCAGAAGTGATGCTCTCTACTTCGGGCCTCAGTATAGTGTCGCTTGCGAACCCGCCGCAAGGGAATAAGAGGTTCTCTCCGAGGGAAGTCCACCCAAAACGGGGGGTGACTCCACTGGGCCGTAGCCTCGTCGCGGTTCCGATTGAGCGGGTGGTAAAATCAAAAAGCAGATGGCTGAATCGGGGAAATCGGTCCGGCAATTGACGCACGAGTTTTTCGAGTACTACCCCGATTACTTCCTTTGCAGAACCCTGGCAGAAAACACCAGGAATGATGTGACCACTTACTCTCAGGCGATCGGACATCTCTCCAGAAAAGCCTGGGCTTGGGAAAAGAATCGTCGGGAAATCGAAGAGAAGCTGGATCGGCGTGTCGTACACATCCAGGGGAGGCCGGTGCGAATCAAGGATCTTTCCTTGCGCCAGATCATCCACCAGGAGGACGCTGTGCTGGAACAGATCATCGCCTTCTATTTCAAACACCCTTATGCCCACGGGCGAACCTGGAAAAGTCGCCTTTTGCCCAGCTGGACCCGCAGCTTCTTTCTTCGGGTCTTGCTGGGCCATGCCAGGCAAAGAGGGCTCGAGCTGAGCTACCGGACCTATTTCGATATCATTACGCTACTGTGATCGAGGTTGAACCGGATGAAAAAGTCCACCCTGATCATCGTTGGCTCGATGGTGCTCGTCCTGGTGGGGGCCTTCTTGCTCTTGCGGGTCTATCAGCTCCCGCTGATTCATATTATCGTTGAGAATGCCGTAATCCAGAAGGCGCCTCGAGACTACCCGCGCTCGAAGATTCACCGTTTTTTCGAGCGTGGGCTTGAAAGAGCTCAGGCCCGCGGTCAAGAGGCAGCCTACCTCCGGGAACTGCTGGTGCTCTCCCAACGCCTGGAGAAGATTCAGCGGCTGAGCGGTGAGGAACTGGATGCCCTCCTGGCGTCGCGAGAAGTGGGGCGGAAAAAGGGGCCCGAGCAACAAGTTCCTTGACCCGTGGGGAGGCGGTCGTCCTCTGCAGCGACTCTTCTGAGGGGTCGGAAGCATCGCAACTCACGCTCCTGTAGCACCGGTCCAAAGTCCGCGACGGTAGTGGGTTTGGTTGCCCTGTCCCGAATTGTGAGATCTGATTAAGTCGACATCAGCAACTTGGCCGTCCTTGGGGTGGACTCTCGTGGCCGGTTCCGCCATGATTGCCGGGCGGCGGGTTGGAGCTGGTCGAGCTCCAGTGAGGGAAACGATTTCGTCACCGCCGCACCGGGGGGAGCCGGCTGGCCGTGAAAAGCGGGGAGCGCCTCTGCGCTCGAGGGGGGGAGATGCGCTGTTTATGGATGTGTCTGGCCTTTGTTCACACGACAGCATTGGGTCATGGAGGCGAAGTGACAATGCAGAAGGTGGCCTACGGTGGCTGGAAGAACTGCATCCGGCTGAGCAACGGTTCGATTGAGCTTGTCGTCACCACCGATGTAGGTCCCCGCATCATCCGTTTCGGGTTCGCCGGGAGCCAGAATCTTTTCTTTGAGAAGAAAGACGAATTGGGCCAGACCGGGGGGGACGAGTGGAAGATCTACGGAGGCCATCGTTTTTGGCATGCTCCGGAGGCTGTCCCCCGCACCTACTCACCCGACAACAGTCCCGTGGAGTACGGCTGGTCGGGAGGAACGCTGAAACTGCTCCAGGCTCGAGAAGAGGAGACCGGCATCAGAAAGGAAATGGAGGTGCATCTGGATGCCGGCCAAGATCGCGTACAGGTTCTCCACCGCGCCATCAACGACAACCCCTGGGCGATAGAACTGGCACCCTGGTGTCTGACGGCAATGGCCCCGGGCGGGAGGGCCATATTGCCTCAAGAAGAGTATCGACCCCATCCCCAGTTTCTCGCCCCGGCCCGGCCCCTCGTTCTCTGGCATTACACCGACATGGCCGATCCTCGCTGGAGCTGGGGAACCCGCTACATTCAGCTGCGCCAGTCGTCGTCCACTACCAGCAAAGAGAAGATAGGCATCCTCAACACGCCGGGTTGGGCGGCCTACACCCTCAAGGGCGAACTATTCATCAAGCGCTTCGCGTTTGAAGCGGGCGCGGAGTACCCCGATTTCGGAAGTAACACCGAGGTCTTCACCGATCCGGCTATGCTTGAAATCGAGTCATTGGGGCCGATCACCCTGCTGCCACCCTCTGGAGGCCGCGTCGAGTTCCGGGAGGATTGGTTTCTCCACAGGGTTGAAGTGGGGTCTGAAGAGAGCGACATCGATGTACAACTCCTCCCCTTGCTGAGGCACTCGGCCGATCAGCGGCGATGACTGCGTTGAGCAGAGGGCTCCTAGCCCGGATTTCTCACGCTCGATCGAAACGAGGCGGTGGAGATGCCCGTGGATACAAGGCGTCGCGACCGAGGGCCCCGCAGTCGTACTGGACAGTCCGTCGAGGAGCCCGACGAAGCGCAACGCTGTAGACGCGGGCATATCCGCCGCCGCAGTAGATTGGGTGTGACAAATGCGGGCTAACAGAAAGAGGAACAGGTTGATGAAGCTGCGGGGTGCCCACTCTTGTCATTCCTTTCTCCGCGCCTCCTTGCTGTTAGGACTGATCGTTCTGGCTGGTTGTGGGCGCAAAGGCTCTTCCGAGTACACTATCGCTGTCATTCCCAAGGGCACCACTCACGAATTCTGGAAGTCGATTCACGCAGGCGCCCTGAAGGCCGAGGAAGAGATTTCGAAGGCGGGTACTCGGGTTTCGATTATCTGGAAAGGCCCCCTGCGAGAAAATGACAGAGAACAACAGATCCAGGTGGTGGAGGGTTTTTTGAGTCAGGGCGTCGAGGGCCTGGTCCTGGCTCCGCTGGACGACAAGGCCTTGGTGCGTCCAGTGGAAGAGGCCCGCCGAGCGGGCATTCCCACAGTCATCATCGACTCGGGTCTGGACTCGGCAGAAACGGTCAGCTTCGTCGCCACCGACAACTTCAACGGAGGCGAACTGGCGGCTCAGCGGTTGGGAGAGCTCCTTCCCCGAGGAGGGAAAGTCATCCTGCTCCGCTATCAGGAAGGGTCGGCCAGTACTCATAACCGCGAGGAAGGCTTCCTAAGCAAACTTCGTTCCAGCTTCCCGCGCCTTCGGGTCCTCTCCTCGGACCAGTACGCCGGCGCCACCCGAGAGACCGCCAAACAGGCGGCCGAGAACCTTCTGAATCGATTTGGCGAAGATATTCAGGGGGTCTTCTGTCCCAATGAGTCCTCCACCGCGGGTATGCTGCTGGCCCTGGAAGACCGTGGCCTGGCTGGCCGGGTCGTGTTTGTGGGCTTTGACGCCGCCATGGCGCTGCTGCAGGCACTGGAGGGTGGAGAATTGCAGGGACTGGTCGTGCAAGACCCCTTCAAAATGGGCTACCTCGGTGTCAAGACGATGGTGGCTCACCTCCAAGGCCGGCCTGTGGAGCGCCGGATCGATACGGGCGTGTCGCTTCTGACCCGGGACAACCTGGAGGAGTTCAAGGGCGCCTCGAGGCGGCCACAGCCCTGATTCATCCCGAAATGACGGTCCTGAGCCTGGTCGATGTCAGCAAGCGTTTCGGGCCCACACTGGCCCTTGACGGAGTTCACCTCGAATTGGAACGCGGTCAGGTGCACGCACTGGTGGGAGAGAATGGCGCCGGCAAGAGCACCTTGATGGGAATCCTGGCCGGGGCACTTCAGCCTGACGAAGGCAAGATGTGGCTTCACCGGGCCCCCTTTTCACCCTCCTCTCCGTTTGAGGCCCGGAAACAGGGGGTCTCGCTCATCCATCAGGAGCCTTCTCTTTGCCCCCATCTCAGCGTGGCGGAGAATATCCTACTAGGGATAGAATCCTCCAGCTGGGGATGGCTGCGGAGCCAGGCCGACCGCGCCCGTGCTCAAGAGGTGCTTCAGCTCTTCGAGCATCCGGAACTGGGGCCCGATCGGATTGTTGGAGATCTCTCCCTGCCGGCGCGCCAGATTGTCGAGATCTGCCGGGCTCTTTCTTTTCCCTCCGATATTCTCCTCATGGATGAGCCCACCAGCGCCCTCCAGCGCGGCGACGTTCAGCGGCTGTTCGCCTTGATCCGTGATCTTGCCTCCAGGGGGACGAGCGTGATCTACATCAGTCATTTCCTGGAGGAAGTACGTGAAGTGGCAGATGTGGTCACCATTTTGAGGGATGGAAAGGGGGTCGGATGCGGTCGACTCGAGGACTTTACCGATGATGCTTTGATCGCTTCCATGGTGGGCAGGCCCGTGGCCCAACTGTTTCCGGCGCCGGCCCGTCTCCCGGGGACCGACGGCGAGGTCGTGCTGGAAGTCACGGCTCTGTGTGCCCCCCCCGCCCTCGAGCAGGTGAGTCTGGAACTGAGGCGGGGAGAGGTTCTGGGCATTGCCGGTCTGGCTGGCTCGGGTCGGACCCCACTGGTTCGAGCCATTTTCGGTCTCGATCCGGTGGCCAGTGGCCGTATTCGAGTCCAGTCCAAGAGCCTGGCGGTCCACCATATCGATCCCAGTTCGCAAATCCGGCAGGGAGTGGGATATCTGAGCGAGGACCGTAAGGGGGAGGGCGTGGCGCTCTCGCTCTCCATTGCCGACAATTTGACCCTCACCCGTTTCTCCTCCTGCGCGCGCCGGGGCTGGATCGACCTTGCGGCCCAAGAACGTCAGGCTGGGAGACGGGTGGAACAGCTACAGATCAAGGCTCGCTCTGCCCGCCAACCGGTGAGCCATCTGTCGGGTGGGAACCAGCAAAAGGTGGCCTTGGGCCGGCTGTTGCACCAGGATGCCGATCTGTTTCTTCTGGACGAACCGACGCGGGGGGTCGATATTGGCAGCCGGGTTCAGATTTACCAGGTCATCGCCCAGCTGGCCGCCTGTGACAGGGCTGTCTTGCTGGTGAGCTCCTACCTTCCTGAACTGTTCGGATTGTGCCATCGACTGGCCGTCATGAGGGAAGGGCGCCTGTCGAAAGCCCAGCCCATCCAGGAGTGGACTCCGGAGACGGTTTTGAGGGCGGCCCTGGGCCAATGAACCGGCGCTAAGGGTTTGCGCAAGAATAACTTCGCAGAGTTGGCGCTCAGATTTGCACCAGGTTTGGCCGCCAACGATTGAGCGAAACCGCAGGCGTAGCCGGGCCTACGTTGAGGATTTCGCGATTGAGGAGCGGCCGAAGATGGTGTGAAGATGAGATGCCAAAATGTGAGGTTACTCTTGCGCGAGCCCAAAGCTGAAGTGGACATCATGAATTGGCTGGAGACTTCGCTACGCGGTGGCTTCCGACGCCTTGGACCGTTTCTCGGACTGGCTCTTGTGATCTCTGTTTTCGCGCTCCTCTCCGATTCTCCGGGCCAGTATCTTTCACTTCTCAACGTGAGGATCGTCTTTTCCCAGACAGTGATCGTCGCTTTGGGGGCGATCGGCATGACGATTGTGATCATCAGTGGAGGGATCGACCTTTCGGTGGGCTCGGTGATTGCCCTGGCCAGTGTCGTCACCGCCCTTTTTCTGCGAGGTGCCTGGCCGCCGGTGGTGGCCGTTCTGGCCGGGCTGCTCTGTGGCGCTCTGATCGGTGCGGTCAACGGTCTGGCCGTCACCCGGCTGAAGGTGGTGCCCTTCATCGCGACGTTGGGGATGCTGGGCGTGGCGCGAGGAGTGGCCAAATGGCTGGCCGACGAGAAGACCGTCAATGTGCCCGTTTCCTGGGTCAACGAACTGGCAGTCACTTTCCCTCGACCGGGCTGGTTGATTTTTGCAGCGGGAGTCTGGATTGCTCTGCTCTTGGCCACCCTGATGGCCGTCGTGTTGCGCCGCACCGTTTTTGGCAGACGCCTGTTCACGCTCGGCTCCAACGAAGTGGCCGCCCGAGCCTGTGGAATCGCAACCGACCGACTGAAAATCTGGATTTACGCCGTGGCCGGTCTCTTTTTCGGTCTGGCGGGAGTGGCCCAGATGTCACGCTTGCGCCAGGGTGATCCCACCGTGGCGATTGGGGTCGAACTGGACGTGATCGCCGCGGTGGTCATCGGCGGAGGGAGTCTGAGCGGGGGTCGCGGCAGCATCCCGGGCTCGATGATTGGAGGACTGATCATGTCCTTCCTCAGAAACGGATGCCAGCAGATGGGCTGGCCGCCCTACATCCAAGAGATCATCATCGGAGTCATCATCGTCCTGGCCGTCGCCGTCGACCGCTCCAGGAAAGAGCTTCTGTAGTCGCCCTGCCAGTACGGTACTCGTGCGGACAGCGCGAGTGGAAGTTCACAAGAGGATCAAGTTGTGCGCCTGGCAACAATGTACCCATCAAGTAACGGATCCCCGACCGTCAGGGAGAGGTATCCCGGCTCGCACTGGCCGTCGACCTCCGGTCGCTGACGCTCCCGGCTCCGTTTTCATTGTCTCTGCGTGTGGCTCTTCTTCGGCGACAATTGCCATGACACCTTTGTGTCGGCCCTCCGGGCCTGTTGGCAGGGTCGGCTACCCTCCCGTCTTCAGGCGCCGAAGGCGCCACTCATATTTAGCCCAGCGCAACGCGCTGGGTCTTCACCGCTATGCTCAACAGCTCTGAAAGAGCGATCTATGACCAGCATAGCGATTGTGTGTAGTGCGGATTGTTATGCAATGTGCAACTTGACTCAACTTTGAAGATTACCGCCAGCCTGGTAGTCTAGTACGTGCGGCGTCTTCATGCCCGACATGAAGGGGCGACAGTCACTCGCTCATCCGGCAGGGTAGGGCGGATACCGGCTTCCGCCGGCCTACCCTGCTCGAGGCACACGCCGGGAGGCCAGAAGTCATTACCTGGTAAGCATCTCCACAGGCTCTTGGGGACCCGTGTAGCCACAGACCCCCATGCGGGGAGAGTTCACGATAGGCATCAGGAACTCTTCGTGGTCCAGGTGACTGAGGCGGCAATCATCACAAAACCAAGCCTCCTCCTGCCATTGGCACTCACAGCACAATTGACTGGCTGGATCACCACATTTGACGCATCCAAACTGGATGGGATTGTTTCGGGCGATCAAGGTGACCGAATCGATGAGAGATGAAGCAGTTCGCTCTTCGACGACCTTCAGCTTCAGCCGGGTGGTGCTGCCAAAATCGTATTCGTAGCAGCAACTCAGTCTTGGCTTGAACACGCTCGAGACGGGAACCGCCATACTCTTGGATTCTTCATATTCAACAAAAAAGCCAAACCCTTCGCCATAGTCGGGTTGGACATTATAACGGTCTCCAGCAATCTCGAAAGCACTGAGATGACCGCAACATTCCAACCATATGTCTCGCAGGAAAGAGTCTAGCTCGGCGAGCAAGGCCCTGGCGTGAACTTCGACGTGAAGCCAGTAACCTGGCTCGTGCCAGGCTGAAATATTAAGGTGAAAAGCCTGTGGGACCTCCGCGTGCGCACCGACGATTTGATCAATCAGGGCCCTCCTCGCGGCGCACCTTTTGAGATGGTTGCTCATCCCACTCCGTGCGTAGTCTTGATGGCAGAATTGGCACCTTCCAGGACTGTTCGATCTGTTCATGACGTTTGACTCCTCCATGATTCTTGGACCTGAATTGAGCGATTGTCGCCGGCGGTAAGCACCAATCTGTTGCGCCCCGCGGGT
>JBHHYX010000048.1:0-19517 GCA_046757765.1 Acidobacteriota bacterium
GAAGACCCGGCTACTCCACCACTTGCCGGTCGGAGGCGCCGCCTGGCTGAATTCCCGAGATCGTAATACTCGGACAGGCTCCTAGCCCGAATTTCTCACACTCGATCGTAGCAAGGCAGTGGAGATGCGCGTGGATACAAGGCGCCGCTTCCCGAAGGGAAACCCCAGCCAGCCCCAAAATCCCAAAGGACAGATTGGTGCTTGGGATCTTGGGATTTGGTGCTTCCGAAGGCTGAGGGCCCCGTAGTCGTAATGGACAGTACGTCGAGGAACCCGACGGGGCGCAACGCAGTAGACGCGGGCGTTTCCGCAGCCGCAGCAGATGGAGTGTGAGAAATCCGGCTTCAACGTGTTCCAGGTCGGACCTGAGGCTGTCTCACAGTTCAGGCGGGCTCGGAGACGCTATTGGAGAAGTTTTTGACCCATCGAGGAGGGCAGGGAGTCATGCAAAAGAAGACCTTCCAAGGTCCGATGGCACAGGTGAGCCATCACGCCAGCCCTTGCCTATGCTGTTCAGGGACGGCAAGTTTGCCATTTCTTTTCGCTCGAACAACCTGTTGCCCCGCCCACTTTGCTGAGGAGATGTGATCATGAAACACCGCGTTGATCAGTTGCGCGTGATGCTCATACAGCCGCCAGTTCGAACCTACAAGCGGTATACGCCACCCATTCTGGCATTCATGGACCGGATGATGAGCCAGCTGAATCTGGCACTGCCAATCGGCCTCCTGCAGGTCGGTGCCTGTGTGCGCGACCTATGCGATCTGAAATTGCTGGATTGCATCGTAGGAGAGACGACCGATCTCGAATCACCAGACGGCACCTATACGACCTTCGGTTTGCCAGACGATGAGATCCGTCGGCGACTCCTCGACTTCGCGCCCGACGTTGTCGGAATCGGGAGCCAGTTTGCCCCTCAGGAAGCGGAATCACTCCGAATGGCCCACCTCGTAAAGGAAGTGCACCCGGAAGCTCAGATTGTTCTGGGTGGGGCCAATGCCTCTGTGCGCTACGATTCCCTCATACAAGACCCGGCATGCGACTACTGTGTCGTCGGTGAGGGTGAGATCACCTTCCGGGAGTTCCTGCAGTGTCTCGCGGAGGGGCGGAGCACCAGCGACATCCTGGGTCTTGTTTCAAAGGAATGGCAGCTGCGGCAGAGGCCCTACATCAAGGACTTGGATACAATTCCCATACCTGCCTACGACCTGGCCGACGAGTCTTACTTCACAGAGGGAAAGATGCCGGTCATCACCAGCAGGGGATGTCCGTTTCGGTGTACCTTCTGCTCGATCCATTTGCACATGGGCAAGAAATTCCGTTTCAACTCCGTAGACTACGTGCGACGTCATCTCGAGTACTGCATCAACAAATTAGGCGTGAACTGGTTTAGTTTTGAGGATGACAACATTTCGTTGCGAGCCGATCGGTGGGATGCGCTGCTGGACATGTTGATTGAGGCGGACTTTGACATCGAATGGTTCACGAGAAACGGCGTCCGAGCCGACACCTTGAACACCGAACTGCTCGAAAAAATGAAGGCCAGCGGCTGCGTGGGTGTGATCTACGCGGTTGAGTCGGGGAACAGTCGAGTCTTGAACGAGGTGATCAAGAAAAAAACGTCTCTCACCAAGATCTCCCAAGTCATGTGTGACACCCACCAACTGGGCATCCCCATGTCGGGATTCTACGTGGTCGGCTTTCCCGGTGAGACCCTTGCCGAAATACGCGACACGCTGGAGTTTGCACTCGGACATTTCGAGCGCTACGGAGTTTATCCTTTCTTGTTTTTTGCCACCCCGCTGGTGGGCACCGAGTTGTACGACCAGTGCCAGAAACTCGGCATTGTCCAAAACGGTGACATGATCTCACCCAGAGACTGGGCCCTGGCCACCAATCACTTTGGAAAGCGGATGATTACGACGAACGACTTCTCGGCGCGCGATCTCGCCGAACTGGAACTCGAGTTTACGACACGGGTGGCTGAGATTTTCGTGGCCAGGCACTTGGGGAAATGGAATGTCGCCGGCCTTCCGTCCAAGTTGGCTGGAAAGTACTTTTCCCGGCGCCTGAAGGCGCAGACAACGGAGTACGTCGCGTCCGCACCCCGCCACTTGGCCAACGTCCAGCCGGCTTCAACTTAAATTGAGCGATTCTCGACGGCGGTAAGCACCAATCTGTTGCGCCCCTTGCCGCTGCCCTGTACTGAACCGAAGCGTCAGCGCCCGGCCCAATCCGGATGGCCACTCACTGACGACCGGAGGGGGCGGCCAATTTGAACCGACACCTTGTCCTCGCTTACCGTCTTGTGTTGCCCCTCCGGGCCTTTGGGATCAGAGTCAAGAGTGGGGAGATTCGGAGTGAGCCGGCCATTGGGCCCTTGGGAAGAGAGGGTGCGGCAAACCTTTGGCCGCGCGAGCGCTCTGCCACGGCCAGGCGCGGTGCTTGGGGCTCGCTATCGGCATCGCTATCGATGATCGACAGTGTGCCCATTGCTCGAACGCCCATTGCAATCGATTGCGACCTGCGAACCCGATTCCGATACCGATGGAGACCTGACTCCATCACAATGAGAGTGGCGTCCGAACGGTCTCACTTGGTCCGACGCCGAAGCGAATGCCAGAGATCGAAGAGCAAGCCCAGGAGAATGAGCAGCATAATCGTCGCGAAGGGATCGAGGTGGATTTCGCCGCGCCTGAACCACCCCCTGAACTTGGGCACCATGCCCAACGCCCAGAGCATCCCGAAGGCAAGATAGGTCAGGAGACGCACAAGCCAGACCGAATTCTGCATGATGAATTTCAAAACGCGACCCCAACCCGGATTTCTCAAACTCAATCTACTCCAGCCTCGGATCCGCCCGCGTCCAATGCGTTGCGCTCCGTCGGGCTCTTCGACGTACCGGTCAGCCCGACGACCGCGGGGCCCTCAGCCTTCGGAAGCACCAAATCCCAAGATCCCAAGCACCAATCTGTCCTTTGGGATTGGGTGCTTGGTAGTTGGGGTCTCCTCCGGGAAGGGGCGCCCTGTGTCCACACGCATCCGACGCCGCCTCGCTAGGATCAAGTGCGACAAATGCGAGCCGAAACGAACTCGGGGTGGAGAAAAGCGGTTCCAGCATGGGTCGCTTACTCCGGGACCGAGTGAGGGGTCGCGCCCAGCTTGTGGAGGATCTGCAGCAGTGCTTGTGTGACCTCTGCCACGGACCCTTCTCCCCTGACGGTGAAAAGAATCCCCAGTCTGCGATAGTAGTCGATCAATGGCTTTGTCTGCTTGCCGAAGGTCTTCAGGCGAGTTCGAACCGTCTCTGGCTTGTCATCCTCGCGCTGGTATAGGAACTCCCCATCACACCGGTTCTCCGGACACTTTTCAAAAGGATTGAAAGTCTGGTGAAAAGGAGTCTGGCACTCGCGGCAGATCAAACGTCCAGACAGGCGACGAACCACTTCCTGGTCGGAGACTTGGATGTACAACACACCGTCCAAAGGCTGGCCCAACTCGGCCAGCAGTTGACCCAGCGCCTCAGCCTGTGCCAGTGTCCGCGGGAACCCGTCCAACACGATCCCTTTGGGGGCGTCCGCTCGCCGGAGTCGGCGGCGCAGCATTTCGACCGTGACGGAGTCCGGCACGAGGTCGCCGCGGTTCATGTACTCCCGGGCCAGCAGACCCAGTTTCGTGTTCTCTTTCAGATTCTCTCGAAACAGGTCTCCGGAAGCGACATGGATCAGCCCCAACACTGCCTGAAGCTTATCCGCTTGGGTTCCTTTCCCGGACCCGGGCGCTCCCAACAAAACGATATTCACGATTCTCCCCATCGCCTCCTTTTCTCGTCCGGATCCTTGGTGGACTCTTGGCGCCTCAAGGAGCTGATCCGCTCGGCACTCCTGATCGGCAAGAATCGGTCAACGGAACAGGATTATGCCCAGCAAAGAGACTTCACGCAACCCACCCGCCCCGACAGGGCTCAAGGCTATCTTCACCGGCTCCGACCTGGGGTTGTCACCCCAGGCAATTCAGGGGCACGCCGGCTTCGCAGCTGGTGTCGCTGGTCGCCTCACCTCGGCTGCGTTCAGGTCCTGCCAGTTCCCCTCCCGCAAAAGTCGGGACAACTCCTGTTGGGGACAGCGATTCCCATCTTTTGTCCCGACCGGCGCAGCCTTCATGGAACACTATTGCAATAAACGAAGCGTCAGCGCCCCGCCCAATCTGGACGACCCCTCACTAACGTTCGGAATTCAGCAACTTGGCGGCAGAATTTCATTCTTGGTGGGTGTTCATGGCCCAGGCCGTCACGACAGCCGGCGGGGGGTCGCCACCACGATCTGCGAGGCCATCCCGAAGGCTGTCTTCACAGTGCAGTGACAGATGTTCCACTCTTCTCCGGGCAAGAATGTGAGCAGGTCAACCGGCCGGCACCCGCCTACAAGAGCGGGCCGCAGCGCATGGACGTGGATCCATATTGCCGTCACCAGCCGCGAGACCAGCGTGTTGCCAAAGGTCAGCCCACAGAGGCAGAGCCGACCGCCTTGGGAGAGACTGCGCCGCGCCTCCCGCACAAACAAACGACATTCGGCGACTGGAAGCAAGTCCAGGACATAGTTGGAGACGATTCGGTCCAGAGCCCCATCGGAGGTCTGAAACCGGAGTGGCCCGTCCGTCTGAAGGACTTGGGCCCGGGCCCCGAAACGGGCAATACGGCGACTGGCGAGGGCCACCATCGTCGAACTGAGGTCGAGCCCTCGATAAGTCGCCGATTCAAGGAGATGATCGTCTAGAATCTTCTCGGCGAAACGGCCGGTCCCGCACCCAAACTCCAGAACCGAGTGGGCTGACTCGAAATCCGCATGAGCGATGAGATTCTCTGTGGCCACATCTTCGTAGAACGCCTGAGAGTCCTGTCGCGATCCCAGACGATCGTAAAATGCTTTAGCCTGCTCTCGACTCAACATCTCGGTGTTGCCGGGTTATCCCGGATTTTTCACCCTCAATCTCCTACCCCTGCGGATCGGCTCCCGTCTACCACGGAAACGCTCGGACATTGTGTACCGGCGTCATCGAGTCCGGGTGGCAATCCCGCGATACGTGTAGCCCAGAAACTTCGGGGACTTCTCCAGGTAAAACTGCTCCAATTCAACTATTTCAAAACCCTGGGACTGCACCAGCTGGTTGATCTTCCGATTCAAGTGGCACCCGTCGGCCACGATTTTGTGAAATGGGGTGAGCCGGTCTTGCCAAACCCGCACCCTCTCGTCCGGACTGAAGCCGTGCTCGATGAAGAGGAACCTGCCACCCGGTCGCAGCACCCGGTGCATCTCCCTTAGAGCCTCCTCCACACGATTGATGCTGCACAGAGTCCAGGTCGTCACAATGGTGTCGAAGCTCTCGTCTCGCATGGGCAGCTTCTCACCGTTCAAAACGCGCCGCTCCACACGAAACGGGGACTGGCTGACTCTCGCCTCGGCCAGGGCGCTCATTCCCGGATTCCTGTCGACGGCGATCAGTCCGTCGATCTCCTTCGGATAGTAGGGGAGATTCAAGCCGGGGCCGAACCCGACCTCGAGAACTTCGCCTCTAGCCAGAGAGAGCAGACTCCGGCGGTGAGGCCTCAGGATCCGGTTCGACATGCACCAGTTGAGAAACCGGGGGAAAATGATCCTGGAGTAAAAACCCATGGTGCGCCACTCCGTTTCCGAGTTGCCCGGGACCTATTTTAACCTCCATTTGTGACAGAGTGTCTTGCGCGGGTCCGAAGTGAACTTTCCCTCCGAAACTTGCGTTATTACTGCTATGAGTCGAGGCAAGCGCTTTAAGCTCTTTTTCTTTCTCTCCATCATTCTCTTCGTTCTCCTCGGCATTTTTGCGGCGTCGGAGGCCTTTCGAGGCGCCGACTCGATTCCTGACGACCGAATGGCCAGGGTCAAACGGGGCGATCTGGCCCTCTCGGTAGTCGCAACCGGGTCCATCATTCCGGTGACGACAGTCGAATTGAAATCCAAAGCCAGTGGGCTGGTCAAGCAGGTTTTTGTAGAGGAAGGAGATCCGGTTGAGGTCGGGCAGGTACTGATGGAACTGGACCGAGAGCTATTGCGTGCTCAACTGCGAGAAGCAGAAGCCAATACCATGGCCGCCAGGGCGCGATGGCAGGAATCCGAGGCTGAAGCGACGTCCACTGAAACCATGAAAAAGAAGCTTCAGCTGGATGTCAGGAACCTGGAAGATGATCTGAGGTTTCGCAAGAAACGGTTGGATCGCTACCGCAGTATGTCGGATGATCGAATCATCTCCCAATCGGAGCTGGATCAGGTGGAGAGGGACTATCATCAGGTCTCCCTCAATCTAGAGGCGTTGCGGTCCGAGCTTCTGATGGAGGACGCGCGAATCGAGGCTGCCACGAAAGTCGTCGCCCGCGTTCGAGCGGAGGTGACTCAGGCGGAAGCCAACCTGGACAGGGCTCGAGAAAACCTCCGCTATGCCACCGTCACTTCTCCCATCAAGGGCACGGCTTTGAAAAGACACGTGGAAGTCGGAGACGCGGTGTCTTCGATTCTGCAGTTGGGTTCGCAGGCCACGCTGCTGATGACGCTGGGTGACATGAGTCGGGTGTTCGTGGAGGGAAGGGTCGATGAGAGTGACATCGGGAAGGTCTTCGTGGGCCAGAAGGCACGCGTCAAGGTGGATGCATTTCGCGACCGCGTTCTGCCGGGAGAAGTGATCCGAATCGCACCGCTGGGGGAAGAGAAAGACAATGTGATCGGTTTCGACGTCCGAGTGTCGATCCAGGACCCGGAGCGGATCCTTCGCGCCAGGATGAGCGCCAACGCGGAAATCATTATCCAGGAAAAGAAGGACATTCTCATCCTTCCCGAAAGCAGCATCATTTACGACAAGGAGCGCAAAACCTTCGCCGAGCTCTACGATCCCTCTCAGGAGGGTCTCAAACGCCGTGTCCCTCTCGAAATCGGCATCAGCAATGGCACCTCCACCGAAGTCATCGCCGGATTGAAAGAGGGAGATCGCCTGGTTCTGCCGGAGAAGGGAATCATTTAGCCCGCATTTCCCATAGGGGGAGCTTCGGCAAGAAGTGTGGCCGGGGAATGGATTTCCGGGGGGGTTCACACTTCCCTGTTCCGTTTCCAGTCCTTACGGAGTCCGCCCCAAGGGGATGTCGCTTCAAGGTCCGTCGCCACTGTCATGATTTGGGCAATTCTGGGTCAGGTCTGGAGCACCCTGCGAGCCAATAAGCTGCGCAGCTCGCTCACCATGTTCGGCATCGCCTGGGGGATCATGTCCTTGATCCTGATGACGTCGCTGGGAGAGGGCTTCCGGGTGGCCCAAAGAGAGGGGCTGAGGGCGTTGGGCAAAGACATCCTCATCGTGTGGGGCGGAAGGACTTCGCTTCAGTCGGAGGAGTCCCAGGCGGGTCGCAGGGTGCGGCTCAAATACTCGGATTACGAAGCCATCCGCGACCGGGCGGACCTGATCCGGTCCATCAGTCCCGAGATCATTCGCTACGACCTGGTTTCCAAGACCCACGTCAACTCGGGAGCCCTGGGGACACATGGAGTCATTCCAGAGTATCAGTACATGCGCAGCATCGAGACCCAGTGGGGACGGCTGATGAACGTGGCCGACGACGATCAGCGCCGCGCCGTTTGCGTCATTGGATCGGAAGCCAACGATCAACTCTTCGATGGCGTCAACTCCGTCGGAGAAACGGTTTTCATCGACGGCTATCCCTTCACCGTGGTCGGAGTCATGTCCTACAAGGAACAAAACAACAGCTACAGCGGCCAGGATCGCCGCGACATCTTCATTCCCTACCACACCCTGGTCAAGCTCTTTTCGGATCCGGATCTGGGTCGCTCGAAGGATCTTATCGACAACTTGATCGCCATGCCGGCCGATGTTCACGTCCACCGTCAGGCCGAAGAGCAGATTCGAGAGGTGCTGGCGGAAGAACATCGGTTCGATCCCGGCGACGAGGATGCGGTCGCCATCTGGAACACGGCCCGCCAGGCTCTGCTGATGGACTTTCTCTTCCGATCCATGCAATGGTTCCTGGGCTCGGTGGCCTTTGTCACCCTGGTCCTGGGTGGGATCGGCGTGGTCAATACGATGCTGATCTCCGTCAAGGAACGGACGGTCGAGATCGGACTCCGAAAATCGGTTGGCGCCCGCCGCCGGGACCTCCTGCTGCAGTTTTTTTCAGAGTCCCTGACCCTGGCCGGGCTTTCCGGAATCGTTGGGCTGGTGCTGGGATGGGGAGTTTGCCGACTGGTCAACCTTTTGCCGCTTCCCAAGGAGGTCTTTGCCGGCATGATCATTACCCCCGCAGTGGGGCTGATTGCGTTTGCCGCACTGGCCGTTGTGGGGATTGCCGCCGCGCTGTTTCCCGCCCATACGGCGGCCGAGATGGATCCCATCCAGGCCCTCCACTATGAGGCGGGCTAACCCGCATCAAACCGGCGGAGCTTGTGATCCCGCGGGTTTCAACAGGTTCCAAAACTGGAGGGAAGAAACAGGGACACCATGTTCACTGAGATCTTGAAAGAAGCCCTGGCCAGTCTGAACCGGAACCGCACCCGGGCCTTGTTGACCCTGATGGGGATGGCCTGGGGAGTGGCCTGTTTCGTCATTCTCTTCGCCTGGGGAGACGGCTTTGCCCGCGCCCTGGATCTCGGGATGGCCTACTTTGGGGACAACGTAACGATCATTTGGAACGGCCAGACCAGTCTTCAGGCCGGGGGGCAAAAGGCGGGACGACGCGTCCGCATGGAGCTGAGAGATGTAGAAGACGTTCGCAAGAATGCCCCTCTGATCCGGAAGGTGAGCCCCGAGTTCTACCGGCAGTTTCCAATGCAGAGTGGGCGGCGTCTGACCACCGACGGAGTTCGGGGGGTGAACCATCTTTACGGCTCAATGCGGGGACAGTTCCTGGCAGAAGGCCGGCTCCTTTCGGTGGAGGACGTGGAATTTTCGCGTCGGGTCGTCGTTCTGGGGCAGGGACTGCGTCAAAAACTGTTTTCTGAAGCGCCGGCCCTGGGGGAAGAAGTCCGCATCGGCGGCGTACCCTTCACGGTCATTGGTGTGCTCAGGAAAAAGGTGTCGATGAGCAACTACTTTGGCCTGGATGACAAGAATGCTTTTGTTCCCTATACGGCCATGGGCTCCCTTTCACAGATCCGCTACCTGAGCGTGATGGTGGTCCAACCGGTCAATCCCATACTGGAGGAGCAGGCGCTTCGGCAGGTCAGGGAAATTCTAGCCAAAAATCATCGATTCGACCCCGCTGACGAGCGAGCCTTGATCATGAACACCTGGCGCGAAATGAACCAGATCATGAGCGGCATCACTGTGGGAATGAAGGTTTTTCTGGTGTTGATGGGGGCGCTGACTCTGAGTATCGGGGGGGTCGGTTTGATGAATGTGATGCTGGTGGCGGTCACCGAGCGGACCCGCGAGATTGGAATGCGAAAGGCTCTCGGGGCGCGGCGGCGGCATATTCTGGTCCAGTTTCTCCTGGAAGCTCTGATGATCGCCGTTCTAGGCGGAGGAGTGGGCTACTTTTTGGCGGAAATCATTGCCTCCGCGATCGGTGTGATCCCTTTCTGGAGCACGGTCATGGGAGATCCGACGCGCCAGGCCGACATCCACCTGCTGATCTCACCCGCCGCCTTTCTGACCGCCTCCGTCACACTCGGCCTGGTCGGGCTCTTCTCCGGATTGGTCCCTGCTCTGCGGGCCTCCAGGCTGGCACCCGTGGAGGCGCTTCGCTACGAGTAAACCCCGCAAGCCCGGATTATTCACCGGCTTTCGTCACGAAGCGGCGAAGGTGCCGGGCTGGCAAAGGCTTGCGAGGGAGGCCCCCGCAGTCGTACTCGTGCGCGGGATTCAGTGCCGGCAAACTCTCTTCTCCGGCATCCTTGCGCACAAGCCTAACCCGGTTCATGTTCGAACTTGACGTCATCTTGCTATCAAGTTACCATCATAATCGGTATTAGATAAATGCGTCAGAAGGTCAGCACACTCGTGAACGCGGCTCTGTTCCGACAGATCAAGCTGGAGGCCGTCCGCAGCAACAAGCAAATCAGCGAGATCGTGGGGGAAGCTCTCGAACTTTATTTGCAGCGGGCCCGGGCGGGCCGACGCCGGGGCGATGTGGCCGGCGAGAGTTGGGGAGCTCTTCCTCTCAATTCAGGTGCCGTTAAACGCATCCTCGAGGAGGAGGAAGGGCTCTTTGAGGCTTGACCAGATCGAGAGCGGAACTCCGGTCTTCATCGATTCCACGATATTCATCTACCATTTCACCGCCGTATCCAAAGACTGTCGGAACTTTCTGGAGCGTTGTGAGGATGGCGAAATCAAGGGTGTGACCTCCACTGCAGTCCTCGCCGAGATCGCCCACCGCCTGATGATGATCGAGGCGGTGACAAGAGAGCTGGCGTCGCCCGGAGGCGTCGCCAAGAAACTCAGGCGGCGACCGGAGATCGTTCGCCAACTCCACCTCTACCAGGAGCAAGTGGAGAAAATCCCTCTCATGGCCATCGATATCATGCCCCTTGACTTGAGCCTGATCTTACAAGCCAAGCACAGCAGGATACAGTATGGATTGCTGACCAATGATTCTCTGGTTGTGACATCTGCCCAAAATCGAGGGGTCGGAGCCTTGGCGTCAGCGGACAGAGATTTCGACAGACTCGAGAATATTCAGCTTTATCGCCCCGCAGACCTCTCCCTCCCCTTCGACGGTCCGTGAAAGAAAATGAAACGGCGAATCCAATGGACGTAGGCGTCTTCCGTTCGATCGCTGTAGTGGCGCGGCCAGTTCCCAGGCTGAGAACCCGGTTCGCCAACCACTCACCGCCACCTCAATAGCCGGCATCGCGCAGTTGCTTTTCGTTCAGCCCGAAGTGGTGACCGACTTCGTGCATGATGGTCGTCCGAACCCGCTCGCGCACCTCGGCCGGGCTGGAGCAGATGCGCTCGATATTCCTCTGGTAAATGGAGATCTTGTCGGGGAGTTGTGTTGTGCCCGTGCCTCTCCTGCTCAAAGGGACGCCTTGATAGAGTCCCAGCACCAAGCCCTCGAATCGACGTTCCACCTCCGCCGGAGGCCGTTCCTCAACCACCACCTCCACATTCTTCATCAAGCGGTGGAACTCCTTCGGAAGCTCGTCCAATGCCGCCGCTACGAGGCGGCGAAACTGTTCCGACGTCAAGCGCATCCTTTCTCCTCAACGAGAGTCGTCCCGGGCTCACACCAAATTGTTGTGGGCGAGTCGACAGTGCGATCACGAAAATAGTACCTTTTCAGCATGAAAGTTCTTTTTCTTCTCTTGACACTGACTGCGACCGGGTGGGCCCAGTCGGAGGTGGAAGTGCGGGTGCTGAAAAGCATCGGCGAAATGATGAAGCAGGGCGGAGGCCGGGTCACCTTTTCGGATCTTCACAACAGCGATCAGTTTGGTCCTGGAGAGAAGGCATTTTTGGACCGGCTGTACGAAACCTTCTTTCAAGTCCCCGGCTTTCTCAAGACGGCCTATGAACGAACGGGTCGGATACCCACCCGTCGGGAACTGGGAGATCACTTCGGCATCAGCGCCAGATCGGCCGAGCTCCTCCTGAGGGTGGCGGAGTCCGATCCGCGAGTGCCGGCCCTGTTTCAGCGTGACGCCGAGAGTGGTGAGATTGCATCGCTGAATCTCGCTCTGATTGACGTCTTCAACAAGAATGCGGGAGGCCAGGTGAAGGTCACGGATTGGGAGGGAAAAGCCCTTCCCGCTTTTGCGCTTACGACCTTCGACGGCCGCACTCTCACCGACAAGGATCTGGGCGGTACCAACACGCTGATTTACTTCTGGTTTACAGGTTGCCCTCCCTGCGTGCGCATTGCGCCCATTCTGGCGGATCTGGATCGGCGCTACCGTTCCTCCAACTTCAGAGTGGTAGGATTTAACGCTGACCGGATCCTCGAAATCGACACCACCGATCAGCAGCGGAAGGCTTACCTGAAAAAATCCCGTAGTGAATACACCAATGCCCACCTTGATCAAGAGACGCGACGGGCTTTCGGCAGCGTCAACCTCTACCCGGCCCTCTTTTTTGTGGCAGCCGACGGTAAGATTGCCCGCCACCTGCTCAACTACCAGGACGAGTCGACGCTGGTGGGGGTCATTGAAGGCATGATCAAAGAGTAATCACAGGGAGTCCCTGCGAGCCCTCACCTGAGTTGCTCGAGCGCCTTCAGGATCTCTTCATTGGGAGCCCTCACCCGGTAATTGGTTTCCACAAATCGCCAGGTGACGGTCCCCGTGCGATCCAGGACAAAGACCGCGGGATGAGGCCAGCCGGGACTCTTCGTGTTGAGAAGACCGTAGCGGTCGATCACCTTGTGACCCTCGTCCCCAAGAAGTGGAAAGTCGGGCCTGGCCCCATACTTCTCCTCCAGATGATGGATGAGCTTCAGAGAGTCGGCCTTCGAATCCGGGCTCACGGCCAGGATTTTTACCTTCTCCTTCTCTTTTTCTCCCAGCAAGTCGAGCAGCTTTCCAAGCTGCTTCATGCAATAGGGTCACCAGTGCCCCCGATAGAAGACCAGGACAACGTCCGCTCGGTTGCGATAGCGGGAGAGTTGGTGGAGCGTTCCCGTTTCGTCTCGGAGTTGGAAATCGGGGGCCGAGTCACCTACCTTCACCCGGCTCAGATCGGCTGGAGAAAGATCGAGTCCATCCACCGGCCCCAGCCCCGGTGACTGAACCAGAAAGTAGAATAGAAGGGCTGATGCGAACATGTCCGTCATGATACCCAAGTCGAACGCTTCTTGCCAACGGATCGGCCAGGCTCTCGCGCGGAGTTGATGACCCGGATCTGGCGCGATCCATAGTAGAATAGGTGGGTGTCTCTTTTCAGAGAAATCAACCTGCCCTCGTCCACCTTTCTGGTCATTGGAAACATTCTGGGCGTTGGGATCTTCGTCACCTCCGGCGAAATCGCTCAGAGGCTGGGAAGTTCTTTTTGGCTGATCGGGGTCTGGGGTCTGGGCGGCCTGCTGGCCCTGATTGGCGCCATCTGCTACTCGCTTCTGGCCATAGAGGCTCCCAAAGCGGGCGGGGAGTACGCCCTGCTCTACCCCGCCTACGGGCCATTGCCGGCCTTTCTCTCGGGCTGGGCCTCGCTCTTGATGGGATTTTCAGCACCGATTGCGGCGGCGGCTTTGGGTTTCGGCTATTACCTCGAGCCTTTCCTGCCAAGCGGATGGTTGGGAAATGCCTCGACCATCAAGGCTGTTGCGCTGGTGGCTGTTCTATTGGTCAGCATCTTCGTGTCCTTGGGTCTCCGTTTTGGCGCCCGACTGCATTCGCTCGTGACGCTGCTCAATGTCGGACTGGTTCTCGGCTTTTCCATCGCGGTACTGGGTCGAGAAGCACCTGCCGGCAACCTGGGGCCCATTCTGAATCGCTCCTGGCTGGAAGTGGAGCCCACGGCTCTCGGCTCAGCCGTCATCCTGGTCATGTTCAGCTACAGCGGGTGGAACGCGGCAGTCTACATCGCCGAGGAGATCCGCAGCCCCAGGCGCAACATCCCGGCCGCCCTGATCCTGGGCACGCTTGCCGTCATGGCCGCCTATCTGTTGATCAATCTGTCCTATTTTGACGCCGTGCCGCTGGCCGATCTGAAGGGGAAGGAAGCGGTGGCTGAGATCACGGCTCTTCACGCCTTTGGTCGGGGTGGCGCACAGTTTGTCAACCTCCTGATTCTTTCCTCTATGCTGAGTTCGCTGACCGCCATGTCGATCGCAGGTCCACGGGTCTACTTCGCGATGGCGCGCGACCGTCTCTTTCCACACTGGCTCAGCCACGTCAACGAGAAGAGAAAACTCCCGCTCAAAGCGATCTGGTTTCAAAGCGGAGTTGCCCTGGTACTCATCGCCGTTGCCTCTCTGTACGAGATCCTCTATTACTCCGGGACGATCCTGCTGCTCTTTTCGACCTTGACGGTTTCCGTGGTTCTGCGAACCAGCCAAGGCGGGCGGAGCCCGCTTCGCTTCTGGATGCTCTACAGAATTCTGCCGCTCACCTTTGTGATTACCAACGGACTGGTCCTCCTCAATGCCGTAGTCCACCACTCTGGAGAGACCTTGGCCGGGGCGGTCACGGTAGCCGCCGGCGTGCCCGTTTACCTCTTCTACCGACGAAAAGACGGCAGCCGATCCGCCGGTTGAACCCTCTAGCTTCGCAATTCCCAAGTCCCAACCACCAATTCCCAAAGTTGACTGCAAACAGCTGATTTCAAATGCAAGAGCTGTTTGGGGTTTGAAGCTTGGGTCCTTGGGATTTGTTTGAGATTTGGGGCCTTGGTCCTTGGAATTTCTAGTTCCCATCCCAAACGATAAGCTAATATTTCACAACTATTTAACAGTCTTGGGATGGGAACTAGCCCCGTGGCTTCAAGGCTTTTGGACTCGCCCGGTCATGGGTACAAAGCGGACGGCCGTGACCCGCTTCTTGTCCAGTTGGCCATTCCGCTTGGTGATCAGCGTCAGTGTTTGGATGCCTTGAATCTTTCCTACCGGCATCACCAGCCGGCCACCCTCGGCAAGTTGGTCCAGGAGAGGTTGAGGGATCCGGTCGGCTGCGGCGGTCACCAGAATCACCTCAAAGGGCGCCTTTTCCGGCCAGCCTTGATATCCATCTCCTTCTCGCACGTGGACGTTGTCATAGCCGAGAGTCTTCAAGAGGCGCCCGGCACGTTGCGCCAATGAAGGGACGATCTCGATCGTATAGACTTCTTGAAGCAAGCCCGCCAGGACGGCGGCCTGGTAGCCGGAACCGGTCCCCACTTCCAGCGCCCGATCTCCAGCTGAGGGATCGGCAACCTGCGTCATGAGGGCAACGATATAAGGCTGCGAGATGGTCTGGCCTTCGCCAATGGGCAGGGGGTGGTCGTCATAGGCGAGAGACCTTTGTGACTCGGGCACGAAAAGGTGCCGCGGGACTTGTCCCATGGCCTCCAGAACTCGAGGATTTCGGATGTTTCTCGTTTGAAGTTGCTGGCTGACCATTTGCCGGCGGGCCTTTTCAAAACCCTTTTCAGAAGGTTCGATCTGCCCCCGCCCCGGCAGGCTGCAAGCGAGCAGAAAGAGGAGCAAAAAGCCAAACAACGGCGTTCCCGAAAAGGCGCCGCACCGAGCCGCGAGCGTCTGAAAGGCACCCGGGGCACGCCAGCTGATGAACCTGCCACACATAACCAACTCCCCTGCTGATCCGGATTCTCCGACAAGGCGTCTGGCGCCGCCGAATCGCCCTCGCATTCGCCACCACACAGCCGAAGGCGGACAACGGTGCGGGAAACCGCTTCTCACGCTTCATCCGTTCCGTCAAGCAGAATCTTCACCAGACCCTCTTCGACCTTCACCTCGAATGTCTGGACCCGGGCGCCCGGGACAAAAGTGCACTGCCCGCTGGTGACGTCGAACGTCCAGGCATGCCAGGGGCAGGTGAGAATCTTTCCTTCCAGAAATCCCTCCGCCAGCGGTCCGCCTCGGTGGGGGCAGATGTTGTCGATCGCGCGGAGGGCCCCTTCCACCCGGAAAAGGCCAATTTCATGGTCCTCCGCTCGGACGACCAAACCCTTGCCCTCAGCCACCTCCTCGGCTCTGGCCACAGCAATGAACCTGCCTATTTGCGTTCGCCCTCCACTTCCAATCCCGTACCAGGCCAACCGCCTCAGCTTGGGACTGTCCGGAATTGTCTCACATTCCTTCATCCTGGGTCGGGACAGCGAGAAAGCCGCCGCTGAGTGGGAGCTGGCTGAATACCCTCGAGAAATCTCAAGCATCAGATTCCCAACAAGTTCCGGTCCAATACTGGGATTTCACCTTCCGCCGGCAAAAAGGTAACCCTCTCATCTACACCAAGCCAGGGGTAAAACGGCCCCTGGTCATTGCCAAGCACCCACAGCCTACGCAGACGCCTTCAGCTGCTTGGCCGCGGAGTCTAGCCCGGACTATGCACCAGCTTTCTGCTGCGACGCCGTTATCATCCGCGCTGACTGCGTTGCCCACCCTCGGCCTCCTCGACGTAATGCACGACTACGCCTCCGGGGGCCTCGGGCGTAACGCCTTGTCAGTGCGGCGCTTCCGACGCCTCGCGACGAACCTGGTGCATAATCCGGCCTAGCGACTTGTCGAGAGTCCACAGACTGCAGTGGCTGAGAAGCGCCGACGCCAGCAAATGGCTGTCAACCCAACCCAGGCCTTTGCCATACAGCTTGTGGCTCTCGATGAAGCCCAGCACCTCGCCGTGCTCCGCCTCCTGTGCCCCCGGCAGAGCGCTGAGTAGCGACAGAATTCCCGCCCGCTCATGGAGGGTGCCGCACGCCAGTTCACCGATGACGAACGGGTGGCACAGCACGGTGCCCTCCTCGAGAAGCTCACGGAGTCGAGCATTGTCTCGCCGAAAGTGGTCGACCCAGACCGACGTGTCGACCAAGATCATGATGCCCGTGAGCGTCGGCGTCGCGCTGGGCGCAGGTTCTTCTGACTCCCGCCCAAGTCGGCAAGACGTCGAGCACTCTCGCGGGCGATCAAGGCTTCGAGGCCCAGGCGGACGAGTGACGTCTTCTCCTCAACTCCGGTGAGACGGGAGGCCCGGAGCAGCAAGTCGTCGTCGATATTCAGTGTTGTTCTCATATGTACATATATGCATGAAACATGCAGATCCGTCAAGTTCCCGCGCCGCGCTAACGGCTTGCGCGTCAGCGCTCGGACGCAGGCGAAGTGTGCGGCCGATCCGACTGCCGGCGCCTGTTGGACCTTGGCTTGATCCGCGCCGCTTCGCGTCTTCCGAGTTGGACTGGCCTTCAACCCCGGATCCCCCTCCGGGCGAGCGGTGGGCGTGAGCCCGCCGTTTCCCATGACTGAGTGGTGCGCCGGCCAGTGGAATGGGGATCTCGCGCCCCTGTCTCTCAGGACACGTCACTGGTAGATGGTAGTTTTATAAGTTGCGCAATCAGGGGTGCTCTTGTCGATGGCGGTTGATCAGATTCTCGAGAGGCTCAAGCCTCTACAAAAAAGCGGCGAAATCACGGCCTGGATCGAAATGGAAGGCCGTCCGGCCGAGTGTGTCGACTTTCCCGAGTCCCTTCCTCCGGAGCTGACGGCGGGTCTCGCCAAACAGGGTATCCGGCAACTTTACAGCCATCAGGCCTCGGCCTACTCCCTGCTCAACAGGGGAAGGCACATCGTGGTGGTGACCCCCACAGCCTCGGGCAAGACTCTCTGTTACAACCTGCCGGTGCTGGAAACGCTCATCCGCAATCCCCACAAGCGGGCCCTCTATCTTTTTCCCACCAAGGCGCTGGGCCAGGATCAAATGTCGGAGTTGAGAGATTTCGCCGCGGCTTCCGGGCAACCCATCCGCGCTCACACGTATGACGGAGATACTCCGGCAGATATGCGCCGCAAGATTCGCAGCCAGGCCCAGATCATCCTGACCAACCCCGACATGCTTCACGGGGGCATTCTTCCCCACCACCCCAAGTGGGTCGAGTTTTTCCAGAACCTGCGCTATGTTGTGGTGGACGAACTCCACACCTATCGGGGGGTCTTGGGAAGCCACGTCGCCAACGTCTTCCGCCGCCTCAAGAGAGTGGCTCGCTTTTACGATTCTCAGTTTCAGTTCATCTGCGCCTCAGCCACCATCGCCAACCCCGCAGACCTTGCCGAAGGGCTCCTTGGGGAGGAAGTCGCCACCGTCGATCACAACGGCGCTCCCCGAGCTCCCAAGGTCTTTATCTTCTACAATCCACCCTTGATCGACGCCCAACTCGGATTGCGGCGAAGCGCCTTGTCGTCTGCCCGCCGCTTTGCCGAGGCTTTTCTGGAAAACCAGGTTCAGACCCTTGTCTTTGCCAGCAGCCGGGTCAATGTGGAAGTGCTGTTGCGCTATCTTCAAAGCGCCATTGACCGGCAGCCGGGAAAGCCGGCCAAGGTGAGGGGCTATCGCGGAGGGTACCTGCCACGGACCCGGCGAGAGATTGAACGCCAGTTGCGGAATCGGGAAATCCTGGGTGTGGTCAGCACCAACGCCCTGGAACTGGGGATCGACATCGGAAGCCTGGAGGCCTGTGTTCTGGCCGGCTACCCGGGTTCGGTGGCGAGCACCTGGCAACAGGTGGGTCGCGCCGGCCGTCGAAGCGGCCAGTCGGCTGCCATTCTGGTGGCCAGGAACCTTCCTCTCGACCAGTTCATCGTAGGCCGACCGGAGTATTTTCTGGGGCGCTCACCCGAGCATGGCTTGATTCACCCGGACAACCTGCAGATTCTGGTCAGTCACATCAAGTGCGCCGCTTTCGAGCTCCCTTTTCGAAAAGGCGAGCGCTTTGGAAACGAGTCCCTGGCCGAGATTCTGGAGTTCCTGGTTGAGAATGGAACTTTGGCGTGCGTGAAGGACGCATGGCATTGGACAGACGAATCCTATCCGGCCGGCTCCGTCAACCTGCGGAGTATCGCTGACGAAAACTTTGTTGTGCTCAACCTGGAGGATGCCAACCGTGCCATCGCCGAGGTCGATTTCGACAGTGCCCCGGAGCTGATCCATCAGGAGGCCATTTACATGTGTGAAGGCCGTCAGTACCAGGTGGAAAGGCTGGACTACGGCGGCCGCAAAGCCTACGTTCGCCCGGTCGAAGTCGACTACTATACCCAAGCCATCACCTATTCGGGGCTCCGTGTGCTGGCCGTTGACGAAGAGAGGCCCTCCCCACCTGCCCTCATCGAACAGGGAGAGGTTCACCTGGTCAAGAAATTCCCAGGCTTCAAAAAGATCAAGTTTTACAGCAACGAAAACCTGGGTTACGGAAAGATTCATCTGCCCGTTCACGAACTGCACACCAGTGCCTACTGGTTCACTATTCCCGAGGCGGTCTCAGAGACCGGTTTGACCCGGCTGGAGGTAACGCGAGGATTTCTCGGTCTCTCCTATGCGCTCCATCACATTGCCACGCTGCTGCTCATGTGCGATGTTCGGGACCTGGGCCGGAGCGTGGGGGACCGCTCCACCCGCTGGTTTGCGCTGGCGGGTCCTGAAGGGATTGGTTTTTTCTCGACGGGCGAAGCCCCGGGGACCGTTCAGCTCGAGCGCTTCGACACCTTTGACCCCACGGTTTTTCTTTACGACAATTACGCGGGCGGCGTCGGGTTCTCGGAGAAGCTTTACCGCTGCCATGAGGCATTGCTCGACCAGGCACGCCAACTCATTGGGGGCTGCCCCTGCCAGTGGGGCTGCCCCTCCTGTGTTGGCCCGGTCAATGAGTTGGGCAAGTCGACCAAGGCCGCCAGCATCGAGATTCTGGAGAGACTTCGCGCCCAGCCCGCCGCAACCCCGCGAGGCGGGCCGACCCGGCCTTGAGCTTGGCGTGAGTGGATTCTCGAACTCCTGCATTGCCGCAGATCATGACACAGCCTCTTAGCCCGGATTTCTCACACCTGGTCGTAGCGAGGGACCGGAGATGGCCGT
>JBHHYX010000049.1:0-19280 GCA_046757765.1 Acidobacteriota bacterium
GTGCGGCCACGCCCCCCGGTCGCACCGGTGGTGCGCTTCGAAACGCCGCCGGGGCCCGGCCAAAACGGATCGCCCGCAAAAAATAAAAATGAACAAAAAATGATGCACAGTGAATGTGCAAGAATCGGTTTCCTGGGCTGCGTTGTTCCTTCTTGAGACCTTTCGGATTCGGTGTCACAAATTATCCACAGGATTTTCCACACACAGGTTGGGCCGATGTTTTTCCGGTCTCCAGCTACAAGAACACAACTGGCAATGTAAGCGATTTGATCGTTTCCGGAAGGGACGTTACTCTTCGTAGTCGCCCCTCTCGCCGAGCCTGTCTGAGGGAGCGGAGGCCCCCGCCGGGCTTGCTCCGGTGGAGCCAGGTTTGACAACTCCACGTGTTGGCGGTTTCGGGCTCAGTGACTATAATGCGGTTCGACCCGGATTTTCTTGGGCGGACGGCGACAGTTCGGTTCCTTGGTGGGGCCCCGGGAGCAGACAGTTCGACCCTGGAACGATCGTCGCACTGGGGAAAAGGCTTCCATGAAGCTGCAGGCTCACACCACTGTAACAGAGAGAGAACTGGCGACCTGGGTCATTGACGCCCGACAGCGGACCCTGGAACTGGTGGCCGATCTTTCCGACCCTGAACTGATGGGGCCCCGTCTGCACATCATCAATCCTCTGCTCTGGGAAATCGGCCATGTGGCATGGTTTCAGGAGAAGTGGGTGCTGCGGGAGGCGGCAGGGCAGGATCCGATACGCGCGGATGCCGATTCGCTTTACGATTCCGCCGCCATCGCGCACGACACGAGATGGGATCTGCCGCTACCCTCACGGAAGGAAACACTCGATTACTTGTGTGAGGTCCGTGACCGGGTCCTGGAGCAGCTGCGGGTAACGCCCACCCCGGAGGAAATCTACTTCGTGCAGCTGGCTGTGTTTCATGAAGACATGCACACCGAAGCATTCACGTATACACGCCAGACCTTGGGCGACCCACCTCCGCGCCTGTTTCTGGATTCACCCCACTCGCCGTCCACACAGTCGGAAGGAGTAGGTGGAGGAGCGCTGTCAGGCGATGTCGAGGTTCCCGGCGGGACCCTCTCATTGGGGGCCTGCCGCAGCCAGCCGTTCGTGTTCGACAACGAGAAATGGGCCCACCCGGTGGAGGTTGAACCTTTCGTCATGGCGCGGGCGCCCGTCACCCAGTCCGAATTCGCGGTCTTCGTAGAGGAGGAGGGCTACACTCGGAGGGAATTCTGGAGCGAAGAAGGCTGGGGATGGTGCCGCGGAACTGAGGCAGGTCATCCAGTCTACTGGAAAAGAGATCAATCAGGCGGCTGGCTGCGACGGAACTTTGACCAGTGGGTGGCTCTGGAGCCGCACCGCCCCGTCCTGCATGTGAACTGGCATGAAGCGGAAGCCTGGTGTCGATGGGCGGGACGACGGCTTCCCTCCGAGTCGGAGTGGGAACTGGCGGCGGCGGCCGAACCGGACGGCAAGGGAGGAATCGGATCCAGGAAGCGGCTTTTCCCTTGCGGAGACCAGCCTCCGACACCGGCCCAGGCCAACCTCGACTGGCGGAGCATGGGTTGCCTGGACGTGGGCGCGCTGGGGGAAGGCGACAGCGCTTTCGGATGCCGGCAGATGATGGGGAATGTCTGGGAGTGGACGAGCAGCGACTTTCTTCCTTATCCGGGCTTCGTCCGGGACCCCTACAAGGAGTATTCAGAGCCCTGGTTTGGCGATCACAAAGTCCTGCGCGGGGGCTGCTGGACTACGCGGACACGGCTCTTGCGCAACACCTGGCGCAATTTCTACAAACCGGACCGGCGCGACGTGTGGGCTGGATTTCGCACCTGCCGGCTGCAACGATGAGGATCCAGATCGTCACGCCGGCGGCTGCCGGGACGCGCTACGGAAACCGGATCACGGCTCACCGCTGGGCCCGAATACTCCGCTCATTGGCTCACTCCGTTGCCATACGGCAGGAGTATCGGGGGGAGGACTGCCGGCTTCTCGTGGCCCTGCATGCGCGCCGCAGCGCTAACTCCATACGCCGATTTCGGCAGCAGCGCCAGTGCGCCCCGCTGGTCGTGGCGCTGACCGGAACCGATGTTTATCGCGACATCCACATCGATTCTTCCGCCCAGTGCTCTCTGCAATTGGCCTCACGGCTGATCGTTTTGCAACCCCTTGCCATCCAGGAGCTGGCCCGGGATTTGCGGCACAAGACACGCGTTATTTATCAGTCAGTCAAAGCCCCGTCTCACAAGCCAGCCCCGAGCCGCAAATCGTTTTCCGTCTGCGTCCTCGGCCACCTGCGGCCTGTCAAGGATCCGTTTCGAGCTGCCCGGGCGTCACGCCTCTTGCCGGCTGCCTCGCGGATCAGAGTGATTCAGGTCGGTGCGGCGATGAGCGAGGAGATGGCCGTGCGGGCTCGCGCCGAGGCCGATCAGAACCCCCGTTATGACTGGCTGGGGGAGCTTCCTCGCTGGAAGGCGCTGCGACGGATGTGGGGCTGCCGTCTGCTCGTATTGAGTTCTCGGCTGGAAGGGGGAGCCAACGTCATTTCGGAGGCAATTGCTGCCTCGGTTCCGGTCCTCTCCTCGCACATCAACGGTTCCATCGGGCTTCTGGGCCCGGACTACCCGGGCTATTTCCCTGTCGAGGACTCCGAGTCCCTGGCGGCATTGCTGTGGCGCGCCGAGACCGAGCCCGGTTTTTACCAGGAACTGGCTCGTCACATCGAAGATCGGGGACCGCTCGTTGAGCCGGAGCGTGAGCGGGACGCCTGGGGAGCACTCCTGAATGAACTCGGCGTGGAGAGGGAGCCGTCCTGATGGCCCTGAACCCCTCCCGACGCCTCACTCTCATCGCCACCCGGAAGGAGACCCAGCGGTCCTCTTTTTCGCGCCATGTGGGTGAAGGTCTGACTTCTTCTCCCAAGCGACTGCCTTGCCGCTACCTCTACGACAAGGAGGGCTCGACGCTATTCGAGGAAATTTGCACTCTGCCCGAGTACTACCTGACCCGCGCCGAAACGGAAATATTGCGGCGGCAAGGGACTGCAATCGCCGGCCTGTTCCCACACCAGACCCAGCTGGTGGAACTGGGTGGCGGGAACTCGACCAAGACGCGTTTGCTCATCGAAGCTTTTCTGCGCCAACAGAAGGTGCTCCACTACTGGACCGTAGACATCAGCTCGACCGTGTTGGAGAAAGCGTCGATGGCGCTGTTGCGAAACTACTCGCGGCTGGAAATCACAGCCGTAGCGGCGGAATACCGAAGCGGGCTTCTCAAGGTTCAGAGGAGAGGGGAGCAGGTCTGGCTGATTCTTTGGCTCGGATCCAACGTCGGCAACCTCGACCGCGGGGAAGCGGCCGTTTTCCTGGCTGGAATCCGGGATCGGATGTTGACGGGAGACGGCCTCCTGATCGGAATCGATTTGAGAAAAAGGCGCCACCTGCTGGAGCGGGCCTACGACGACTCCCGCGGAGTGACGGCGCGCTTCAACCTCAACCTTCTGGCTCGAGTCAACCGTGAGCTGGGGGGACACTTCGACCTGACCGCCTTCCGACATCGCACCCTCTACAATGAAGAGGCCGGTCGAGTCGAAATGTACCTGGTCAGCACCCGCAAGCAGACCGTCCGCATCGAGCTTCTTCAAGCCGAGATTCACTTCCAGGCGGGCGAATCGATTCACACCGAGAACTCCTACAAGTATTCCATCGACGAAATCAACAGCCTGGCCCAGGCCTCGGGTTTCGAGGTATCCCAACAGTGGTTGGACTCCGAGTCCCAATTCAGCCTCAATCTGTTCGTCCCCGGAGATGCCTAACCCGCATTTATCTTTATCAATGGGAGAATCCGTGAAGCTCCGGCTCGGTATCGGTATCGGTATCGCAGTCGCAATCGGTACTCGACATCCTGCGCCTTCCCCCCGTCATCCACTATCGGTGGTCGAGATCCTGCGCATTGCCCCCAACAACGCAATCGATGGCGATAGCGATTGCGAACCCGGTTCCGATACCGATGAAGACCCGGCTACCCCACCACTTACCGATCGGAGGGCGAACTCGATAGGGTGTTGAGAAGAGCCGGAAGCGCCAATGATTCCGGTTCTGCAGTAGACTCGATCTGAGAAATGCGGGATAGTAGACAATTATGACTGAAAGCAAGCGTTTTCCGCGCCGGAAATTCCTCCAGACGGCCGGCCTGGCGGCGGCCTCGCTTCCCGCCTTGACGGCAAAGAGCTACGCACAAGTCGCTGGGGCCAATGATCGCCTCCACATTGGCCTCATTGGGTGCGGGGGAATGGCGCGCTCGCACCTCAACGCCCTGCTGGCAATGCGTCAGAGCGACAACTTGAGAATTCTGGCCGTGGCGGACGTTTACCAGACACGAGCCAGAAACTTCCAGGACCGGATCTGGAGAGTGGGCGGCAACGCCAGGGCCTTCACCTCCTATCGAGACCTTCTGGATGTGAAGGACCTGGATTACGTGGTGATCGCCACCCCCGAGCACTGGCATGCGCGTCAAGCCCTGGACGCTCTCGATGCCGGCCATCACTTGTATTGTGAGAAGCCGATCACTCATTCGGTTGCCTCCGCCCACCAGGTACTGGAAAAAGTCAGGTCCAGCGGACTCAAGATGCAGGTCGGAGTACAGGGGATGAGTGATGACAGCTACTCCAGCGCCAACCGGGCCATCCGGGAGGGAAAGTTGGGTCCTGTGGTGGAAGCCCAGATTGACTACGTTCGCAACTATTCCGCCGACAGGGGTCCCTGGCGCACGGGCGTCGACCCCAATCTGCCCAAACCGTCCGATCTGGACTGGGAGGCCTGGTTGGGACCGGCTCCCAAACGCCCCTGGAGCCCCCCGCGCTTCTTCGAATGGCGCAACTACAGGGACTACTCGGGGGGGATTGCGACAGACCTGTTCATTCACCGGCTGACACGCCTTCTCAAGGCCTGCAGCTTGAAATATCCCACCCGGGTCACCGGGATGGGGGGCATCTACATGTGGAACGACGGCCGCGACCTGCCCGACAATTTCGAAATGCTGGCAGAGTATCCCGCAGTGGAGGGGATTACCCCCGGAATGACCGTGCATCTCCTGGGGACCATGGCTAACGCCCATCCCAACCCTCATCTGATTCGCGGCAAGAACGCCTCGCTGGTCTTCGAGAAGACGGGATGGCGCATCCTGGAGGAGCGCACGGGCGAGGTGCTGGCGGTTCACAAGAAGACGGGGGCGGAGGACGTCACTCTCCACCACCGAAATCTGCAGGGCGCCATCCGCTCCGGAGCACCCCTGCGCTGCCCCGCCGAACTGGGGGTCTACGGTTTGACTGCAGTCTCGGGCGCGAATCAGTCCTGGTTCGAGAAGAGGATGCTGACCTGGGACGAGCCGTCCAAGAGCTGGAGCTGACCCCCGGAAAGTAGTACTGCCAGGTGGCGAGCCGGCTCAGACCGCCTGGCAAGGGTCAATTGGGGGAATTGGGCAAAGAGGGCTGGCACAGGAGGAGAATGCCATGAAGGAAATCAACCGCCGAGAGTTTGTCAAAGGTGCCGCCGCGGCTGCGGCTGCGCCGCTGGTTCTGAAACAGGCCCGGGCCTCGGTCAACGATAGGCTTCAGGTCGTCTGTGTGGGGGTGCGGGGCCGGGGCAGGAATCACATCCATGCACTCCAGCAGCTTCCCGATGTTCGAGTGGCCGCCCTCTGCGATGTGGATGAAAATGTGCTGGGCGAGAGGCTGAATGAATTCGAAAAGGAGGGCTGGCACAGGCCGAAGACCTACACCGATCTTCGACGAGCTCTTGAGGACGCCGACATCGACGCGGTCTTCATAGCCACTCCCAATCACTGGCATGCTCTGGCCACCATCTGGGCCTGCCAGGCCGGCAAAGACGTTTACGTGGAGAAACCGGTGTCGCACAACATCCGGGAAGGGCGCAGGATGGTGGAGGCGGCCCGGAAGTATGGCCGCATCGTTCAGACCGGCTTCCAGATTCGCAGCTCCATCGCCGTCCAGGCGGCGGTGAAGTTTCTTCAGACCGGGCAGCTGGGTCGCGTCTACATGGCAAGAGGGCTCTGTTTCAAGTGGCGAGACACGATCGGGCACGCTCCCGACGAAACCGTTCCCGCCGGGGTCCACTACGACCTTTGGCTGGGACCCGCCCCCCGCTGCCCGTTTTCCAGGAACCGCTTCCACTACAACTGGCACTGGAATTGGGACTATGGCAATGGTGACATCGGGAACCAGGGCGTCCATCAGCTGGACATTGCCCGCTGGGGACTGGGTCTCGATCAGCACCCGGTCAAAGTCAGCGCCACCGGCGCCCACGTCCTGTTCGATGATGACCAGGAGACCCCCAACCTGTTGAACGTGGGCTTTGAATATCCGGCCGCCACGGAACCGGGGGGACGAAAGATCATCAATTTCGAGGTCCGACCCTGGATGACCAACCACGAAGCCGGCATTGGCGAGGACGAGCGCAACACCGTGGGAGTCGTCTTTTACGGTTCGGAAGGCTATCTGGCAGTGGACAGTTACAATAGCTGGAGGACCTACCTGGGGCCCAAGCGAGAGCCCGGACCCTACGCCAGAGCCGGTGGCAATCACTTCGAGAATTTCGTTCGCGCCGTCAAGGCCCGAGATCCGGACCTTCTCAACTGCAACGTGGAAGAGGGGCACAGGAGCGCGGCGCTCGCCCATCTGGCCAACGCCTCCTATCGCCTGGGACGGTCCTTGAAGTTTGACCCTGAAAGGGAGAAGTTCGTGGATGATGCCGAAGCCGACACCCTGCTGTCCCGTCATTACCGGGAGCCCTTTGTCGTCCCCGCCGAAGTCTAATGGTTTGTTGCGTCAGCCTTTTCCCCCTATCGGCGAACCATTTTTAAGCCCCCTGGCAAGGCGTTCCGACGAAGACATCTTCCCCCTATTGCGCGGAGGAGCAACGCCGCCAGCGACGAAAAGGGCCGGCCAGAGGAGGGACGGATTGACGCAACGAGCCACCAGGCTGGCAGCAACGGCTTTCGCTGTTTCCACCCGCTGCGTCTTGCGCCTGGTCCTCCCGCTTGGGCTGCTCTTCTTCTGTGGCGGGAGCTTGCTTTCGCAGTCACAGCCGGTTCAAGTGCGTCACCTGCGAGAAGAGAAACGGGTCGAAGTCTCCACCGGGGGAAAGCTCTTCACCATCTATCGTTACGGCCCCGAGTTCCCCGACAAGCCGATCTTCTATCCCATCCTGACTCTGACTGGAAGACCAGTCAACCGCGGCTTCCCCATGCGCGACGACGTTCCCTCGGAGAGCCGGGATCATCCCCACCAGAAATCCCTCTTCTTTGGCTACGGAAATGTCAACGGGGTGGACTACTGGAGCAACCAGGGCGGTGGACGAATCCTCCACAAGGCGGTCCTGGAGGCTTCCAGTGGGGCGCTCGGAAGACTGCAGATACTCCTGGAATGGGTCGACCCGGATCATCGCGCGGTGCTACAGGAGGTCAAGCGAGTGACCTTCGGGGCCACGTCGCACATTCGCTGGATGGATCACGACATCACTCTGACGGCGCTGACCGAGCCGGTGTTTTTCAATGATTCCAAGGAAGGCCTGTTCGCCATCCGCGTCGCTCCTTCCCTCAAGGAAGAGGGAGGTGGAGGACGGTACTTGAATGCCTTTGGCTGGGAGACTGCCGCCAAGGTGTGGGGAAAGCGCGCGCCCTGGGTGGCGTTGGGCGGAGAGATCGAGGCAGAGGAGGTCACACTGGCCCTTTTCGATCATCCCAGCACCGAAAACTACCCTTCTTACTGGCACGCCCGCGCCTACGGATTGTTTGCGGCAAATCCCTTCGGCCGCAAGGATTTCGTGCGGGGGACCAAGCCCCTCAACAAGAAGCTGGCCCCGGGAGAGAGCTTCCACTTTCGCTACCGCCTGCTGATTTACCAGGGGCGAGTCTCCAAGGAACGTCTGGATCTGGACTATTGGAGTTACATCCAATAGGGGCCCCCCAAGGGACCTAAGGGCTCGCGCAAGAATAATTTCACATTTTGGCATCTCATCTTCACACCGTCTTCGGCCGCTCCTCAATCGCGAAATGCTCAACGTAGGCCCGGCCTGAGGACGTTGTCTCCCGCAACTCGCCGCAAACCTGTGCGAGAGGTTTCCCGAGGTGTGACCGGGGAATGCTCTTGGACGGCTCGGGGCGGACCTGCTAACATCGGCCTCGACTCATGGAATGGACTGGCATCGGTGAAAATCAGGGCGGGATGGAACTCCGGGCGGCGGCGCGGCGCCTGCGCGACATCGGCAAAGGGCGAACCATCACCTTTTCCCCCAAAGTGTTTATCCCGCTCACCAGACTGTGCCGCGATGTGTGCCGCTACTGTGCTTTTCGGCAAGCTCCGGAGCGGGTACCGAGTCCCTACATGGCTCCTGAAGAGGTTCTCGAGGTGGCTCTTGCCGGCCAGCGAGTCGGCTGTCGAGAAGCACTCTTTGTTCTTGGGGAAAGGCCCGAGCAGCGCTATTCGGCCGCACGGAGGTGGCTGAGTGAGCGCCACTATGACAGCTCCCTCGAGTACCTCCGGGAGGTGTGTGCTCTGGTCCTTCGGGAAACACGCCTCTATCCCCATAGCAACGCGGGGATCTTGAGTCGGCGCGAACTGATGGACCTCAAGAAGGTGAATGTTTCGATGGGTTTGATGCTGGAAACGAGCAGCCCCCGCCTTTGTGAAGCCGGCGGCCCTCATGAACACGCCCCCAGCAAGCGACCCGAAACGAGACTCCGCACCCTGGCAACCGCCGGAGAGTTGAAGATCCCATTTACCACAGGGCTTCTCATCGGGATAGGCGAGACGGTGAAGGAACGCCTCGAGTCCTTGTCCCTGATCAAGAATCTGCACCGGCGTCACGGTCACATCCAGGAGGTGATCATCCAGAATTTCCGCGCCAAGGCAGGAACGGCCATGGCCGGGGCTCCCGAAGCGTCTCTCGAGGAGATGCTTGAGACCGTGGCCCTGGCCCGGATGGTGCTGGGGCCGCAAGTGAATATCCAGGCACCCCCGAATCTGGCGCCCTCCGACCCTTCCTATTCTTCATCCGGGAGGTCTTCCGTGTCCGGAACAAGTGCCCCTTATCTCGCCTATCTGGAGGCCGGAATCAACGATTACGGGGGGATTTCCCCGCTCACCAGAGATTACGTCAACCCGGAGGCTCCTTGGCCTCGGATTGGCTGGATGCGAGGGAGGATGAGTGCTCTTGGCTACCAACTGCGGGCGCGTTTTCCAGTCTATCCGGAGTACTTTCTGGAAAAGACCGAGTTTCTCCCCGAGACGCTCGTGAAACGGCTGCGCCAGGAAGCGGATTGCCGTGGATATCTGGGAAGTGACAGCTGGGCCGGCAGGGAGGTCGCGGCCCGGAACTCCTCCGAAAATGGCTCTCAGCTGGAGGCACAACTGTGAATGAAGCAATTCATCAGTGTCTGCGGATGGCCCGTCCCGGGACTGCCGCCATCCTGGAAGGAGCCCTCCAGGGTCACGATCTGGTTGAGGATGAGATCGTCGCTCTTCTTTCTTCAGTAGGCGCCGATTTTCGGGCTCTGGTCCTCTGCGCCGATTACCTGCGCCGCCAGACTGTGGGCGATGACGTGACCTATGTCGTCAATCGCAACATCAATTTCACCAACGTGTGTGTGAAACGATGCGGATTCTGCGCTTTCAGCCGGACCTACCGGAACCGGGAAGGGTACTATCTCCCCCTGGAAGAGGTCGTGGAGCGGGCTCGCCAGGCTTTTGAACTTGGTGCCACCGAGGTGTGTATTCAGGCGGGGCTCCCTCCCGAAATGGAGGGCGGACTGTACCTCTCCCTCTGCCGGGCTGTGAAAGAAAAGGTTCCCCAACTCCACATCCACGCTTTCTCGCCGGAGGAGATTCTCTACGGAAGCGAGCGCTCCGGCCTCTCCATCCGCGCCTATCTCTCCGAGTTGAAGGACGCCGGCATCGGGAGTCTGCCGGGGACCTCGGCAGAGATTCTGGACCAGGAGGTTCGCGATCGGATTTCGCCGGGTCGGATCAGTGTCCGAGAGTGGATCCAGGTGATTTGCACCGCCCATGACTTGGGGATTCCGACCACTTCGACGATGATGTACGGCCACGTTGAAGGCCGCTCTCACCGGGCCAGGCATCTGTTGCTGCTGCGCGACCTGCAGCGACAAAGCGGGGGGTTCACCGAGTTTGTTCCCCTCAGCTTCATCCATACCGAAGCGCCCATGTATCGGGAGGGGCGCATCAAGGGGGTCCAAGCGGGGGCAAGCGGGCTGGATGTGGTCCGATTACATGCCGTCTCACGCCTGGTCCTGAACCGGGACATTCCGAATGTCCAGGTTTCGTGGGTCAAGGAGGGGCTGAGGCTGTCTCAGCTCTGCCTCAGAGCCGGCGCCAACGATATGGGAGGGACCCTTGTCAACGAGAGCATCTCCACGGCGGCCGGCGCGCCTCACGGGCAGCTGGTTCGGCCGCTCGAACTCCGTCGGTCGATCCGCCAGGCGGGAGGCATTCCCGTGGAGCGGTCCACCCTTTACCGGAAGTTGCGTCGCTACCCCACTGAGAAGAGGGAGCCGTTGAGTCGGCTCGACCGCCTGACCGATGAAGAGGTCAGCCGCCTCGGTTCCTATCGAGAATTGACTCAAACGGACCGCTTTCGCTTTTCCGCAGGGGGCAGGCAGCACAGGGCCGCGCGGCCGCCGGTTACCGGGGGAAGAAGGCGCACGGCGGACTCTTGAAACGGGGCGAGAGATGCAGAACCAGCTGACGCTCTCTCAGGGGCCGGGCTCGAGATCACTGAGTTTGCGATTGGGCCGATGCTTTTTGGCGTCTTCAGTTCCATGACGACAAGCGGCCATGCCGATTCTGTCTAACCCGGATTTCTCACACTCGATCGTAGCGAGGCGGTGGAGATGCGCGTGGATACAAGGCGTCGCGACTGAGGGCCCGCAGTCGTACTGGACCGTACGTCGAGGAGCCCGACGGAGCGCAAACGCAGTAGACGGGAGCATATCCGTCGCCGCAGTAGATTGGGTGTGAGAAATGCGGGCTAGCTCGGTAGCGATTCTGGCGGCGTTGAGCTATCTCTTATTGACCCTGGTGATCGGCCTCTGGGCCTTTCGGCGCACCCGAAACGCCCGAGATTTCTTCATTGCGGGTCAGCGTCCGGGGCTCATCGTCACGGGGCTGGCGGCGATGTCCGCTTCGTTCAGCGGTTTCGTCTTCATTGGAGGCCCCGGGCTGACCTATCGGATCGGCATCGCCTCGCTCTTCATCAACCTCCCGGTAAGCCTTACAGGCGGCCTCATGTGCTGGGTCCTGGCCAAACGCCTGCGCCTGCTCTCCGAAGTGCGCGAAGTCTTCACTATTCCCGACGCCATCGCCTGTCGTTTCGACAGTCGCTGCGCCTCCGGCCTCGCCGCCATGGCGGTGCTTGTCGGAACGCTGGGCTACCTGGGCTCTCAAATGCTTGCGCTGGGGCGGCTGCTTGAGGTCTTCATGGGAACCCGCGGCCGCTTCGGCGAGTGGAGCCTGCTCATCGCGGTGGGTGGGGGGCTGCTGGTTGTGCTTTTCTACAGTGTCGCCGGCGGGATGGTGGCGGGTGTTTACACGGATCTCTTCCAGGGCTCGCTCATGCTGCTGGCGGCAACGGCCGTCTTTTACCGGGCCCTGGAGGTGAGCGGAGGTTGGAGGGGAATCACGGCCGCCCTGTCGCAATCCGACTCCTTTGGGAAGGCTTTCCTGGAGCCCTTTGGAGTCGTTCCTGTGTTCACCGCCATGGGGTTTTTCTTCGTCTTCAGTATTGGAACTCTCGGTCAGCCCCACGTTCTGCACAAGTTCTATATGTTGCGGGATGCCAAGCAGCTGAGATGGATGCCTCTGGTGATCGCCGGGAGTCAGACTCTGTGTGTCTTGATCTGGCTGGGGATCGGTCTGGCGGTTCCGGCTCTGGTCAGCCGCGGGCAACTGGCCCCTCTTCAGCAACCGGATGATGCCGCCCCCCTGTTCCTCCTTCACTTCACTCCGGAACTGTTGGCGGGACTGGCTTTTGCCGGCATTCTCGCCGCTATCATGTCGACCGCGGACTCCTTTCTGAACATCGGTTCGGCAGCTCTGGTGCGGGATTTGCCACGGGCGCTGGGCAGGCCACTCCATGACGAGCTGTTGTGGGGACGGGTTGCAGTGGTCGCAGTGGCCGGAGGCTCGGCCACTCTTGCCTACTACTATGACGATCTGATTGCACTGTTGGGGACGTTCGCCTTCGGGACTTTCGGCGCCGCTCTGGCCCCGACACTCGCGCTGGGACTCAACTGGCGTCGTGTCACGGCCAAGGCCGCCAGCGCGTCCATTGTGACCGGGCTTGGAGTGAACCTGGGGGTTGAGTTTCTGAGCAGTAGCCCGTGGCTGAATCGCCCTTTTCTGGCGGCGGGAGTGCTGCCGGCGGCCGTGGCGCTGGCGGCTTCCTTCACCGTCCTTTTCCTGGTGAGCTGGTGGGACGGAGGCGGGGAGCGCCCCGGACTGCCGCCCGACCTGGAAGCTGTGCTCGAAGCTTGATGGGGCACGTATCAACGCATTACTCGCACTCAATCGACTACGGCATCGGCTAGCCCGGATTTCTCGCCCCTGATCGTAACGAAGAGCCGGAAGCGCCGGGATGATTCCGGCTCTGCAGTAGACGACTGTAAACTGAACACTAGCGTCATCGCCCGGCCAGATCCGGATGGGCACTCACTTGCGTTTGTGGTTCAGTGTTTCAGCCCGGGTTTCTCACACCCAATCGTAGCGAGAACCGGAGATGGCCGTGGATAAAAGGCGTCGCGACCGAGGGCTCCGCAGTCGTACTCGACAGTACGTCGTCAAGGAGCGGCAGACGCGTCGGGGCGCCGCAGATTGGTACTTGTCGCCGCAGGAGTCGCTCCAGTGAGGTATAATGTGACGTAACAAGACCCTCCAAAGGGTGGACCCCGTCGACTTGAAAAGGGGCGGCTCCTGGGACCCGACCTCCGCCTCTTCCGTTGCTCCGATCAGGGTGGGGGAAAGTAGCTTGTTTCCTTCGTAGAGGAGAGATGCCAATGTCTGAGACTTGCCGGTTGACTGGAATAGGGATCTTCGTGGTGGCGATTGTTTTGAGCGCGGTATCCGTTCTGGCTCAGGGAAATGAGCCCGGCCGCCCTCGAAGGCCGTTTTTTCTCTATCATGAGGCGCCAGACGATCCACCCGCGGCGAGGGTGGCCAGGGATGACCCTGAAGCCAGGTCGGCCGGAAGGCAACTCGTCCGAGGTCCTTTTGTCAGCGTTCAGGTGAATGTTGACGCGCTGGGACAGAACATTGTTGGCGACGCGGCAAACGAGCCTTCCCTGGCCGTGAATCCCACCAACCCCGATCTTATGGTGATCGGCTGGAGGCAATTTGACACCGTCAGCTCCAACTTCCGCCAGGCCGGCTGGGCTTACAGCCAGGATGGAGGGCAGAGCTGGACCTTTCCAGGGATTCTCGATCCCGGTGTCTTTCGCAGTGATCCCGTCCTTGATGCCAACTCCGGCGGCGACATTTTTTTCCAGAGCCTGGACGACAGCTTTGGAGTCCAGTTGTTCAAATCGTTGGATTCCGGCTTATCCTGGCTGAACCCGGTGGATGGTTTTGGCGGCGACAAGAACTGGATGACCGTCGACCGAACCGGCGGCCCGGGGGAAGGGAACATCTACGGGATCTGGCAAGGCGTCTTCGGCTGCTGCGGCAACCGCACCGTCACCCGCTCCACAGATGCCGGAGGTTCCTTTGAGCCACCCGTCGAGGTTCCCAATAAGCCGAGCTTCGGCACCATGGCGGTGGGACCCAATGGGGAAGTCTACGCAGTCGGCGTCAAGACCACCTTTTTTCAGGATTTTAACACCTTCGTGGTAGCCAGGTCGACGGATGCCACCGACCCTGGATCAGCCCCCAGTTTTCGAGGACGAGTTGTGGATTTGGGCGGGTCCATGGGCTTTGGCGGAACTCCCAACCCCGATGGCCTGCTGGGCCAGGCCACGGTGGCGGTGGACAACTCCAGCGGACCCAGGCGGGGAATGGTCTATATCCTGGCTTCGGTCGACCCACCGGGGCCCGATCCTCTCGACGTCCATCTCATTCGAAGTCGAACCCGGGGAGTGTTCTGGAGCATGCCGGTTCGGGTCAATGATGATCCCGTGGACAACGGAGCCTGGCAATGGTTCGGCGCCATTTCCGTGGCGCCCAACGGCCGCCTCGACGTGGTCTGGAACGACACCAGAAACAGCGGGCAGGATGATGTTTCCGAGCTGACCTATGCCTGGTCCTTTGACGGCGGTCGAACCTGGTCACCCAACGTGCCCGTCAGCCCGCCCTTCAACAGCCGCCTGGGCTGGCCCAATCAGCGCAAGATCGGAGACTACTACGACCTCATCTCCGATGACTCCGGCGCCAACGTGGCCTATTCGGCCACCTTCAACGGCGAGCAGGATGTCTACTTCGTCCGCGTCTTTCCCCTGATGCCGGGAAGCTAGCGAGCCCAGCCGTTGTGCCTGGACACATCGACTTGACGCTTTTCATGAAGGAGGTGTAACTTGTTTTCATGAAGAAAGCTTTGCAGGTCTATGTCGATCAAGCGGACCTCGAGCGGTTGGAGCAATGGGCGAGGGTCCGGGGTTGGACCAAATCCCAGGCCGTACGGGTCGCATTGCGTGCCCTGGTCAGTACGGACGAGGACGACCCGCTGATCCGATGATCGGCTGGATCTGGTGAGCCGGGATCACTTACCGAGCACATCGAATTCCCCAAGGGGCAATGCCGCGCTTCACGTGCTCTTGAGAGACCGCAAGATCCCCCATGAGTAGAGTTGCCGGAGAACCGGCATCCGCGACGGCCTGAAGTTCATCGGAGAAAGCTTCCACCGCTGAACAAAGCCCGCACGGAGCCAGCTTGGGTGGGGAGAACAAACCTGCTTTTCCGCCGGGTCGAGAACATTCTGGCGCGGCACAAGTCCTTGTCGAGGGGAGGGAATCATGTCAATCAAGATCACCACGTGGAACATCGAGCATGCCAGCAGGCTGGTCTCCGACCAACCTACAGCCAGAGTCCTGGAACGCCGGCGGCGGGCGCGGGAGACAATCGAAGAAATCGACCCCGACGTGCTCTGCGTGGTGGAAGGCCCCAAGGGTGAACAGGCGATTACGGATTTTTCGCGCCAGCTACTCAACGACGCCTGGACTCCCGTCCTCCTGAAAGGCCCGGCCGATGCGCTGGGGGATCGAGACCGAGACTACCAGATACGGGGAAGTCAATGGATCTGGTTTCTGGTCAAGCCCGCTCTGGCAGGAGGATCCCGGCTCCAGGACCCGACTGTCTGGCAGGCCTTCACCGGTTCCCGTAGCTGGCAGGTCAACTACTGGGGCCAGATTGCGCCCTCCCGGCATGACCACTATCGCCATCCCCAGGTGTTGATCGTGGATCTCGGGGCTGGAGAGCAACTGGAAGTGATCGGGTTGCATCTGAAGTCCAAGATCAACCGCAAGAGGATCACCCGCGATGACCAGGGCAACCTGACGGGAGACCACCTGGAGAGCGCCTTGAAATCGCGTGCCAAACTGGCCACTGAAGCCCGCAATGTTCGCGATTACATCCACGCCAAGTTCAACCAGAACCCTTCTCCGGGCCTGGTGATCATCGGCGACTGCAACGATGGCCCCGGCCATGACTTTTTTGAGAAGGAATACCTCTTTTTTGATCTGGTGCAAAACCTTCAGGGGGAAGTCCTGGTCGCCGAGAGGTTCTTCAATCACGCTCTCTTCGACTTTCCGGAGGCTCTTCGCTGGACGGCCAGATTTCGCGACGCGATTCTGAACATTCCCGCCAGCCGGAACCCACTCCTGTTGGACCACATTCTGATCAGCCAGCCTCTGGTGCGGGGCGGCTTCTCACTCCAGGTGGCCCCGAACGGGGGACGCGTGGATCACGAAGCCTACGAACGGGCCAACGCCGGCGCCAACTCGAAAACCCGGAGCAGCGACCATCGACCCGTCTCCTGCCTCCTGCAAGACTCCCCAGCCCCTCCCGCCCCGTGAGGATGAGCTGCTTAGGGCGGAATTCTGAGAATTGTGCTTTCAGATGGTGCTTGATTGATGACGTGCTCCCGTTGCTCTTGTGCCCCTGCCTTCGCCCGTTCTCAGAGCTTGCAACGGGCAGCAGCCGAGGAAGAAAACTTCATGGAACATTGTAAACCGAACCGAAGCGTCAGCGCCCGGCCAAGTCCGGATGGCCACTCACTCACATTCGTGGTTCAGTGACTTGAGGCAAGAACCCGGGATCGCGGTCGCCGCCTCAACATCATTTTGATAGATCTGTTCATGCCTGCAAAACGCAAGCACCCAACCGATCGGTCTTGCTGCGATGAGCAAAGTCATCTCCCTCACGGCCGCTAGGCCCCCAATCTTAATCTGAATAAGCCTGTGAGAAATCCGGGTTAAGATGCGGGGTTCAGGCATCTTTCCTGAAGGGGGAGGGCGGGCGCTCGGGCTCACTGGCCGTAGAGGATCCGAATCTCCCCTTCTTCCCGACTCGGATCAACGACCAGCAAGAGCTTCCGGCCCCTCATCACGTCCAGCACCTGGGAGAAAGTCTGCCCCCCTTTCAGGCCGATTTCGATCTGGTACAGATCCGGGTGCAGGCCTTTGATCACAAAGGAGCCGTTCACGGTCCGCACTCTCCTGGAGGTCCCCGACTCCTGGTCGTGGGTCGGATTGATGGAAAGCCCGAATTCCAGGATGGGCCGACCTCGAAGGTCCACCAGCGTCCCTTCCAGAGTGACCGCAGACTCCAGCGTGAACACAGTGTCCGCTCGGGTCGGCACCTCCACCAGGGTGCGAAACTCAGCCTGATTGGCTTCCGGGGCGCGGATGATCACCTGGTAGGTTCCCGCCTCAATGTGCTGAAACCGAAAGCGCCCCTCCTCATCAGCCCGGGTGGTGTAAAAGAGAAACGGGGAGCGCTCCCAAGCCTGGATCATCAGGTGGACACCCCGAAGGGCAGTTCCCGACTCGGAGAGGACCACGCCACTCAGATTCTCCCGGCCGGTGAACTGAAAGTTGGTTTCTTGAACCGCACCCGGCTCGACCGTCAGCGAGAGCCGGTGCCGGTTCGATTCACTGTAATCGATGGCCACAAACTCCAGCCAGTATCGTCCGGGCTGAAGAGGCGAAATGCCGTAACGCCCCTCCTCATCCGTCTCCACTTCTCGAAAGTCGCTCAACCCCTCACTGCGCAGTCTCACTCTGGCTGCGAGGGGTTTCCCATCGGCCCCCGTAAGGGTCCCCTGGATCTCTCCCAACCACCCCGGGTCTTCCGGCACCAGCCGGAGGAGGAGGTCTTCGGCAGGAGGGAAGTCCACTTGAACCGGCTCGGCAGGACGATAGGCGGGGTGACTCGCCTCTACCCAATAGGAGTCCGGCCGGGTGGCCCACAGTGAGCACTCTGTCCCACCAGCAAACCCGGCAAAAAACAGATCCAGGTCAAAGGCATCCTAAGCCGCCACATCTCAGCTCCCGCAACGGGTCCGTCTTTCCGGGACGATCCACTTGCTCTACTCGCAGCCAGCCCCTCATACCGCCGAAGCCCCCTTCCCTGACGTCCCTCCGATTGGGTTGGCGACGGAAGAGCCCATCTCATTGGCTCACTCCGTCAGGAGCATCACTGCAGTTTGTCCAGCAGGGCCTGAAAGCGGGGATCGTCCCGCAGGGAATCATAGTCGGGATCGTGCTCGATCCAGTCTCGCTTGCCCCACCCTTTGGCGAACGTCCGCTCCAGCAGGTCCAGGGCCTCCTCTTTCAGCCCGGCGCGTGCACGCAGGCAGGCGCCGTTAGTGAGCACCCCCTGGTCATCCGGGTGGAGAGCCAACGCCCGCTCAGACCAGCGCATCGCCTTTTCCTTCTGGCCGGCATTGAACAGAGCATTGGCGCCGAGCGAGAGAGCCCGGGCGTCGTTAGGGTCGAGTTCCAGTTGGCGCTCGGCTCGAAAGATTCCCTCCCGAAGAGCTTCCCGCGCCTCCTCATCACGTCCCAGCAGCCCCAGTGACTGGTGAAGCAGGATCATGCTCTGGTAGTCCTCTTGGCGGACCGCCCCAGACTTACGGAACAGCTCTGCAGAGCGCTCGATCCTGCCACTTGCGAAGCAGGTCCGCGCATAATAGTAGTGGGCGTCGTAGGAGTTTGGATTGAGGCGAATCGCCGCTTCGAACCGCTCGGCGGCCCCGTCGTATTGGCGCAGAAGGGAGAGCACAAATCCCCGCGAGGCATGAGCCTCGGCAAGATCTGGAGCCAGCTCCAACGCCCTGCGGCTGGCCCGGTCCGCCGCCTCGAGGTCTGCCTGGCCACCCCCCCACCACTCATAAAACCAGGAGTGGGAGGCGGCCAGGCCGGCGTAGGCCAGAGCGTACTTCGGTTCGAGCTCGATGGCCCGCTCGAACATGCGTTTGGCCGATTCCAGCGACGCCCGGCTGAAGCGGTGCATGAGTTGGCGCCCTCGAAGGAAGTACTCGTAGGTCTCCATGTTCGTCTCGGGTCGGCGAAGGACCTCCTTCTCGCGCTGGCTGAGAGCCCCTCGAAGCGCTGTGGCAACGCTTGCGGCAATCTCATCCTGAATGGCAAAGACCTCGTCGAGCTTGCCATCATAGCGTTGCGACCAGCGTTGGTAGCCATCAGCCACGTCCACCAGCTGAACGGTCACCCGGAGCCTGTCCCCCGCCTTGCGGACGCCGCCTTCCAGCACGGCGGCCACACCCAGCCGCGCTCCAACTGCCCGGATGTCCAAAGCGGCACCCCGGAATTGGAAGGAGGAGCTACGGGCAGCGACGCGCAAGCCTTCAATACGGGCCAGGACATTGATGAGCTCCTCCGCGATCCCCTCGCACAGGTAGTCCTGGTCTCGCGCGGGACTCATGTCGGCAAACGGGAGGACCGCGATCGAGGAGGCGGGTCGACGCGAGCGTGAGTCGAGTCTCGGCGCGGCCGGCCGCCGCAACTCGCCCATGAGCGATTCCATGATGAAGGCGACGTCCCGGGCCGTCTGGAACCGCTCCCCCGGGTCCTTCTCCAGGCAGCGGAAGATGAGTGCCTCCAGGGCCACGGGAAGCTCGGCTTGCGTTTGCAGCGGCGGAGGGCTTTCATGCAGGATGGCTGCCAGAGTCTCGGGCGCGCTCTTCCTCCGAAACGGGTTTCTGCTTAGCATCTCGTAGAGGATCGCC
>JBHHYX010000050.1:0-18990 GCA_046757765.1 Acidobacteriota bacterium
GTTGTGCAAGGTCACCGTGCTGCACGGCCTCAAGAGACTTTTGCGACACCCTCGTAAGGGAGTGGGTGAGTACTTTCAAGTTGTTGTCCGGCAGCGTGTTAAAGGTAGCTCGTCACGGCTCACCCCTTCCTCACGGTCGGGGCTCCGTTGACGCTTTTTTTCAAATGCTCAATCTCGAACGATGCGGACATCGACTCTTGCGACACCCTCATTGGCGCCGGGCCCCAAGGGTCCACCCAGCTCCACTCCCGTGACCGGAGATCTTCCTCCCCTCGGCTCGCTTCACAGGGCAACTTGCGCGCATCGTCAATGCCCTCGTCCTCTCCAGCGAGCCCGCTTGTGATCTGAAAGCCTGAGAACTCAGGACCCGGTCTCCGCGGCCAGCACCGAAGTGGCGGCGGAAGACTGGCTCCTGGAGGGTAGACTCAGGGAGCGCTCGAAATAGCCAATCGCCGCCTTTCCCAGCAGGAATGTCCAAACACTCGCCAGAGAGGCTGCGATCAAGGTCTTCTGAGCCGGAAAATGTCGGCGAAGACGGTGGCTGGCCTCTCGTACCAGCGTCCCCGCCACCAGCATCGGAATCAGTTCCCGGGCGCGCTCTCGGCTGAGACGAAACCCAAAGGCTCTGGCAATCTTGAGGAGCATGGCCGTCTGAATGGCCGTCATGGGAAGGAGATCACTGACTGGAATGTCAAGCGCAGCCACCAGGCAAGAGGCCAGAGCCGCCCGCGTCACGATACCATTGCAAATCGGCCGGCGGAACTCCGGAAACGTTTGAGTCAGCGGATAAAGCGCTTTCGACTCGGTTGAAACAATAGCGGCCAGCAGACGGTCGATTGACTGGTGATTCAAGGCCGAGACGGGAAACACATTCTTCAGCCGGGCCTTCGCCTCGCGCAAGGCCGCACTCGTGTTCTGAACCAGATCCATTTTGTTGAGCACAACCAGGATGGGCTTATCCAGGTGCTGCAGCCGCTGGTACATTTGAACCGTAGCGGCTGAAACCCCGTAGCGTGCGTCGAGCACGAGAAGAATGACATCCGTCTCCCGCAGAGTCGAAGGGACGGCTCGTTCTCTCTCATAACCCAGGTATTCGTCCAGACCCGGAATCTCGACAACGGTGAAAATCGGGGCGCCGGTTCCGGACTGCTTTCCGCGAATGGCGGCCACCAGAGAAGTCTTCCCTGTCTGGGAGGGGCCCACAACGGCGATTCGAATCCACTCCTGAGACTGGATGTCTTTCCATTCACTCCGAACCAGGTCCAGGATCTTATGCATGTTGTCGCCTTCCGGAGGGAGGGCGTCGATCACCCGCTTGAGGCGATACTTGAACTCGTCAGGGAAAAAAGGGAGCAGTTGACGAAAAAAGTCAAGGAGCTCACTGGGAGCATCGCCGCGGATCTTGCCAAAAATGTCTCCGTTTTCCATAATTCACACTATCCGATCCGAATGACTCACGAACTGCATCCGCTCGGGCTGCCCTTCTCTCCACCCGCATCTCCACCGCCTCGCCACGATCGAGTGTGAGAAATCCGGGCTAGCCCGGACTATTCACCAGCTTTCTGCTGCGGCGACGAAACCTGGCACATAATCCGGGCTAGAGCCCCCGTCGAGCCGCTTGGAGACGATCGGCGTCTGCCGGGACGGGTCTTGCAGGACTTGCCCAGCCTCAAGGGTCAACGATGAGAAACGCAGTCTCCTCGAATGCTGTCTGATCCCATCGGAAGCAGCGGACTTCCGGGACTCGACGTTTCAAGGAGAGTATCCAGTAGCTGGCCCCGTGATAGAAGAACTCGGCGATGTCCCGTTGCGACGGCCGGGCCTCACTTCGAGGATGGGAATGGTAAAGTCCCAGAAGCCGCTTCGAGCTGTTGCGCGCGGCTCTCATGAACGACACCAGTTCCCTGGCCGGAACAGCAAACTGCGTCCGGCTCTGTCTCTGATTAGTCGCCTCTACGATTTCATCGATGACCCGGCCCCGTCCAGAGAGCAACCCGCAACATTCCAAAGGGTAATCCCGGCGGGCGTGCCCGATCATTCGCTCCAGTACGGGACGTCTGATACTCACCTCAGCCATCGACATCCATTAGAGCAGGTTGATCGGGTCGATATCAATAGAGAGGCGTTTCAGGTGGCTCGGTTCCAGTTCCTTGAGCAGATGCCCCAGGACGACGTGCAACTCCCGCCGGTCAGTGGTTTTCACCAGAATCTGAAAACGATACTGTCCCTTCAGGCGTTCCAGACTCGCTGCGGCGGGTCCCAGACTCCGCATACGCCTCTGACTGGAGTGGAGCCTTCGGTAATGGATCACCCGTTGCGCCAGGTGCTCGGCCAGCTCCCGGACGGCCCGCCGGTCTGGCCCCCGCACGACAAGGTTGGCGAGGGCGGAAAAGGGCGGGTACCGAAAGCGACGCCGGAACTCGATCTCTTTTTTGTAAAAAAGCCCATAATCCTGGGCACAGGCATACTTCACACTGTAGTGATTGGGGTAGTAGGTCTGGATGATGACTTCCCCTGGCTGATTGCCCCGGCCGGCCCTTCCGGCGACTTGTGTCAGCAGCTGAAAGGTCCGTTCCGCGGATCGGAAGTCGGCCACCCGAAGGCCTTGGTCCGCCGACAGCACGCCAACCAGCGTAACGCCCGGAAAGTCATGTCCCTTGGCGATCATCTGGGTCCCGATCAGGACGTCCACTTGTCTGCCGGAAAAGGCTCTCAGGATTCGCTGCAGGCTCCCCTTTCTCTGAACAATGTCGCGGTCGAAACGCTCCACCACCGCATCGCTGAAGATCAGCTTCAGAGTCTCCTGAATCTTTTCCGTTCCTTCACCGACGAAAAAGATATACTCCTTTCCGCACTCCCGGCACTTCTCAGGCACCGGACGGGAATAGCCGCAATAGTGGCACAGCAGACGGTTGAACTCCTGATGATAGGTGAGGCAGATGCTGCAGTTGCGGCATGTCTCGGTCTTCCCGCAGCTTCGGCACAACAGGGCGGAAGAGTAGCCGCGCCTGTTGAGGAGGATGAGTACCTGCTGCTTTCGATCCAGACGATCCCGTATGGAGCTTCGCAAGAGCTCGGAGAGCACCGCCGCCTTGCCGCGTTTCTGAAATTCGGTTCGCATGTCGACGATGTGAACCGTTGGAAGAGGGCGCCGCTCTATTCGCTCCAGCAGAGGTTCGTACTCGAAACGAGACTTTTCCACCGACTGGTGGAAGATCTCCAGTTGGGGCGTGGCGCTACCCAGAACGACCAGCGCTTTTTCAATCTGTCCCCGCTTGAGAGCCGTGTCCCGGCCGTGGTAGCGGGGCATCTCTTCCTGTTTGTAAGATCCGTCGTGTTCCTCGTCGACGATGATGATCCCCAGATCGGGAAGAGGAGCAAAGACGGCCGAGCGAGTGCCCACCACCACTCGGGCTTTTCCTTCCCGGATCAGACGCCACTGGTCAAAACGCTGGCCCGAAGAAAGGCCGCTGTGAAGAATCGCGACCTGGTCCTGGAACCAGGCCCTGAAGGAGCGAGAGATCTGGGGAGTGAGCCCGATTTCAGGGACCAGCACCAGGGCCGACCTCCCTGCCCTCAGGACCGAGGCAATCGAGTTCAGGTAAATCTCGGTTTTTCCGCTGGCCGTGATGCCGTGAACCAGCATGCGGTGGAATGTCCCCTCTTTGAGACGCGCTTCGATCCGGGTCAAGATGCGGGCCTGTCCCTTGGTCAGCGAGTGTTTCCGCACCGGGTTCGGACCCGGCTCCGTGTCCGACCAGGGAGATCGCAAGACCTCCACCGGCTCCACCTGAAGCGCTCCCTTGGAACGCAGAGCCTGCAGAACGCTGGGGCTGCAGCCGGACTGCTGGATGAATTCCCGCACCAGGACAGGGAGGCTGCGGGTCCTCAATTGATCCAGGACGCGTTGCTGTGTGGGGCTCAGGCGGAAAGCCGATTCTCGGATTTTCAAGATGGCAAGCCGCCGCCGAGTGGGCCAGAGGCGCGTCTTCGGATCCCGCGTGGGTGCAGTCTTTCGGCTCAGGAGACCCGGAGGAAGCATCACTCGCAGCGCCTCTCCGGGTGGAGCCAGATAGTAGGAGGCCAACCAGAGGCCCAGTTGTAGCAAGTGGGATGAAAGAAGGGGCCCCTCGTCAAGCAGCCTGGTGACTGCTTTGGGTTCGGCCTGAGGGGCCCTGTCGTGCAGCTCCAGCACTATTCCAGTCAGCAGCCGGTTGCGGAAGGGGACCAGCACCCGCGCCCCGGCACGGACGCGTGCCCGCATCGCAGGGGGGGTCGAATAGGTGAAGGTCCGGTAGACCCGCAACGGCACGGCCACTTCGAGAAAAGGAGGCTCGGAAGGTCGTTCTGTCACGGTGCCGGACTCAGGTCCCTTGAGTTTCGCTTCCGGCCCGGTGCTTCAGCCCGGGCGCCGCGGTAATAGTCACTTCCCACCTCCTTCAGCTTGTCACGGACCTTTTTCATGTCCTCCCACACCTGACGTTTGGCACTCGGATTTCGGAGCAGGTAGGAGGGATGAAAGGTGGGGAGCAGGAGCCGGCCTCGATACTCGTAAAACTGCCCTCTCAGGCGGGAGATGGCGGTGGTTGAACGAAGCAGAGTCTGGGCGGCGTAACGACCCAGGGCAACAATCACACGAGGCTGAATCGATTCGATCTGTTGAAAGAGGAAGCCTTCGCAGGCGGCCACCTCGTCCGGCTGGGGATCGCGATTGCGAGGGGGGCGACACTTGAGAATGTTGGCAATGAAGACGTCATCCCGCTGCAACTGGATGGCCACGATGATCCTGGTCAGAAGCTGGCCGGCTCGGCCCACAAAAGGGATGCCCTGGGCGTCCTCATCGGCGCCCGGCGCCTCGCCCACCAACATGAGGTCGGCGTTCGGATTCCCCACCCCAAACACGATGTGGGTCCTGGTGCCGCAGAGCTTGCAGCGGCGGCAGTCACCGATTTCCTTGCGAACGCCCTCCAAGGTCAGTCGTCGTCCGGGATCGATGTTGAAGTGCGTCACTCCCAAGTCGGCAAAGAACTTCAGTTGATCGACAATACGGTTCATCGTTGGTCCACCCTGGACGATCATCGACGGGACGCAAGCCAAGCCGCTGTGCCCCGGAGGTCTCGTCGAGCCTCCACCTTTCACGGCGGGCGGTTTCAGCCACCTCCGCCCTCCCGGAAACTCACCTCGAAATTATAGCGCCCTCACCTGACACCCAATTCGTCCAAGAGGTGTGCAGCGTTTCTCCATTCCGAGACCACACGAACGTTCAAGTCCAGATAGATCTTTGCAACCTGAAGAAACTCCTCGATCTCCTTGCGGGCTTCCATTCCGATGACCTTGATCATCCTTCCGCCTCGACCAATGACGATCTTTTTCTGGCCTCCCTTGTCGACAACAATCGAGGCGGCAATCCGGACGAACCCCGCCTTTCTGCGGCTCTCGTCAAACAGGTCGACTTTCACCGCAGTCGCATAGGGGAGCTCGCGGCGTGTGTGGAGAAGCACTTTTTCACGGATGATCTCGGCCACGATGAAGCGCTCATTCTGGTCGGTGATCTCCTCTGAGGGGTAACGGAACTCTCCTTCGGGCAACCGCTTCTCGATACAGTCCAGCAGGGCCTCCAGGTTCTCCCCTCGCAGGGCGGAGACGGGAACCATCTCTTCGTAGACCGAGAATTGGTCATAGAACTCCAGTACGGGCAGAATGCGGCCCTTGTTCACAAGATCCACTTTGTTCAACGCCAGGATGGCTCTTTTCTTGAACCGGCGCACCAGATCGACGGCGTAGCTCTCCCCTTTACCATAGTTCTGAGCCAGATCCACCAGGTGGACGACGACATCGACGTCTTTGAGCGCCTCGAGGACCAACTGCATCATGCGCTCATTGAGCCGGTAGCCCGGCTTATGAATGCCGGGTGTGTCGACAAAAATAAACTGACTTTCCCCCCGGGTGCGGATGCCAACAGGTCGATTGCGTGTTGTCTGCGGCTTGTCGCTGACAATGGCAATCTTCTGACCGATCAACTGGTTGGCCAGAGTGGACTTGCCGGCGTTGGGGCGCCCCACCAGCGCTACGGAACCGCATCTCCTCTTTGACACTCATTCTCCCGGGTGAAGACTCCATTCCAGTCCACCGATCGCTCACGGGCGACGAGTGAACTCGCAGACGGCGTCAGATCTTGTTGGCTTCCAGCGGACGCGGTTGCATCACCCTCTTCTCGATCCGTTCCCACAGCCATTCAGCAATTCGGTTCTTCGGCAGCAGGGGAGAGGCTTCCTCTCCTCCTTCCGGATCAATCAAAACCACCTGATTGGAATCGGATTGAAAGCCGCCCTGGCTCCGAGAGATGTCGTTTGCCACAATCAAATCGAGATTTTTTTCGCTCAGTTTACCGCGTGCACTCACCAGCAAATCCTCCGATTCGGCTGCGAATCCAACCAGGAACTGGTTTCTCTTTCTGTTTCCCAACTCCTTCAATATGTCGGTGTTGCGGGTGAGTCGAAGCGTCTCGAGGCCTTCCCTCTTCCTGATCTTGGAAGAACGGCTTTGGGCTGGCCTGAAATCGGCGACGGCGGCGGCCATCACAACGATGTCAGCTGTGGGGAAGCGGTCGAACACGGCCTTGGCCATGTCCGAAGCTGAGCGAACGGGCACCCTTTCCGCAACCTGGGGTGGGGGGAGCGGAGTAGGGCCTGAGATCAGCGTCACTCGTGCCCCCCTGCGATCGGCCGCCGCGGCAAGGGCGTGTCCCATCCTTCCACTGGAACGGTTGGAAAGGAAACGAACGGGATCAATGTCCTCGACGGTTGGACCGGAAGTGATGAGCACGTTCTTTCCAGCCAGGCTGCTGCTGACCGGGACCTTCTCGAGAACGGCCCGGGCGATGGCTTCCGGCTCGGCCAGGCGACCCTCGCCCACTTCTCCGCAGGCCAGGTAGCCGGAATCGGGCTCCACGACGAGGACGTTTCGCCCTTTGAGGATCTCGATGTTTTGCCGCGTCGCAGGGTGATGCCACATCTCGACGTTCATGGCCGGCGCGACCACCACCGGGGTCACAGTGGAGAGATAAAGGGTGCTCAGAAAATCATCGGCGATTCCATGGGCAAACTTGCCCAAAATGTTGGCCGTGGCCGGAGCCACCAAGAGAAGATCACTCTGGCGCGCCAGGGCAATGTGTTCGATACGGGCGGTAGGGTCGCTGAACAGATCGGAGACAACCGAGTGTCCGGTCAACTTCTCCAGAGTCAGCGGAGTGATGAACTCGCGGGCGTGACGGGTCATGACCGGCAGGATCTCCCCACCCCCCTCCTGCAAGAGCCGAACAATCAGCGCGGACTTGTAGGCGGCAATGCACCCCGTCACGCCCAGAATAATTCTCATTCGACCTCGTCGTCGGTTTCCTCGAGAATCTCGTAGGGCACCAGCCCCTGCTCCACCTCGCGGATGGCAATGTAGGCGGACTTCCTCGATCGGATATCCGTCTTGGGAGGAGCCCCGCTCTGCAACTGCTTTGCTCGTTCCGCCGCGACCAGGATGAATCTGAACTTGCTGTCGAATTCTTCGGGCACTTTGATGATCATCTCAACCTTGTTCTCCTTGCGGCTTGGCCGCGAAAGTCTTCACGATTTGGCTGACTTGATCCGACCGTCGGCCAATACGGCAACGAGCAGCCAGGATAATCCATTTTAGCTCATTTAGAGATTCTTCGATGACATCGTTGACAATGGCATAGTGATATTCAGGGTAGTGCTGGATCTCCTCTCTGGCGATTCGGAGCCTTTTTTCAATGACTTCCGGGTCGTCGAGTCCGCGGGTTCTCAAGCGCTCTTCGAGGGTCTGCAGGGAAGGGGGAAGGACAAAGACCAGCACCGCGTCCGGGATTTCCCTCTTTACTTTCAACGCCCCCTGGACGTCGATATCGAGCAGCACGTCATTGCCCGCTTCTACTTCAGATTCCACGAAAGATCGACTGGTTCCGTAGTAGTGGCCATACACGTGGGCATATTCCAGAAACCCTTTCTGGAGAATTCGCTCTTCAAACTCGCTCTGGGAGACGAAGAAGTACTCTACACCCTGTTTTTCGCCTCTTCGGGGCCGGCGCGTCGTGTAGCTGACCGAGAACTTGAGCCCGGGGATTTCGCGCAAGGCTCGACTGGCCAGACTCGTTTTCCCGGAACCGGATGGAGCGCTGATGATGATCAGGTTGCCTCTATTCGACATTCTGGACTTGCTCGCGAATCTTCTCAATCTCCACCTTGCCCTCAACCGCCACTTCGGAGATTTCGGCCAGGCACGCTTTGGAGAGAATGGTGTTCATCTCTCGATTCATTTCCTGGCACAGAAAGTCGAGATTCTTCCCAATACTGTTGTGCTCCGAGCCGGCGATCAGAGCCTGAAACCGGTTGACGTGTGAGCCCAATCGGGTCAACTCCTCACTGATGTCCGAGCGCTCGCAGTAGAAAAGCAGTTCCTGGGTCAGCCGGCCGTCGTCCACCTCCAGCCCTACTTGCCCGGCCAGCACCCTGGCTCGCTGCTCCAGTTTCAGTCGATGGTGTTGGCTCACCCGTCCGGCCCACGGTTCGATACGCTGGAGGCAAGTTCGCAACACTTCCAGCCGCTTCTCCATGTCCTTCCGGAGTGCTGCCCCTTCCCTGATTCGCTCCGCCGACGCTTGCGTCAAAGCTCTCCCAACCACGTCCAGCAGGCCCTTCAAAAAAGGCGGGGAGGAAAAGTCCACCTGTGCCGGCTCCAAAATGCCTGGAACCTGGAGCAGAACACCTAGATGGAGTTCGCCCTTCACGCCCAGATCGCTCAGCTGCCGGGCAGCCATCCGGTACTGCTCCGCAAGCAGCTGGTTGAGTTCAAACTGGGTCCCGGCAGAGAGGACAAAGCTGACGAAGGCGTCGGCTCGGCCCCTCTTGAGCTGGGTCCGAAGCGTCTCGCGGACCGGTGATTCCAACGCAGCCAACTCCTGGGGCAGGTGCAGATGGATGTCAAGGTAGCGGCTGTTGACGGTTCTGATCTCAACCCCTATCTCTGCTTCAGCCACGGCGCCGGATGCTCTCCCGAAACCGGTCATACTGCGCATCATTCGGTCCTCAGCGGGTGGGGCGTCTCTCCTTCATGCGCCTTTTGTGTCTAGCCCGGACTATTCACCCGCTTTCTGCTGCGGCGTGACGAAATCTGGTGCATAATCCGGGCTGGTGAAGTTCCGAAGCTCGGCCACCTGCGGGATTTTAGCAGGATTTGGTGGGAAGAGGCGGGAATTGTTCCCGAGTGGCATTCGAACCGAAGGTCAAAAAAAGCTGGCGGACTCCAGTTTTCTTGCTAAGCCCTTTGGTTCTCCTGTCTCTCGGGAACGGTTTCCAATTGTATGCCGGGCAGACCAAATGTCAAGGGAAAAACGATCGTTTTTTCAATCACTTATGCGAATCAGCGATTCACACTTTTTGCACAATTTTCTGACAGACTTTTCCACCGAAAGTGAGTCGCCCGGATCTCTCATGGGCCGTTTGTTGCGGCGCGGGACCCGGGCTCGGACTTAGAGTGTGCGGCCCCAACCCGCCTTTCTCACACCTGGTCGCAGCGAGCGACCTCATACCGCCGAGTGGCCATTGAGGTGATGACTTGGTTGCCATTACCGCCTTTGTGCCGGCCCTCCGGGCCTGTCGGCGGGAGACACCGGAGCGACCCGGCCCTTACGGACCGGGCTACTCGAATGTCGGCCCTCCGGGCCTTTGGCAAGGTCAGTTTCGCTCACGTCCCAGGCGCCGAAGGCGCCACTCATATTCAGCCCAGCGCAACGCGCTGGGTCATTCCAGCCAAGTCCGGCCAAGCTCTGAAAGAGCGATTTATGGTTAGCCCGGACTAATTCACCAGCTTTCTGCCGCGGCGCCGTTATCATCCGCGCTGACTGCGTTGCCCATCCTCGGCCTCCTCGGCGTAATACACGACCACGTCTCCGGGGCCTCGGTCGTAACGCCTTGTCAGCACGCCGCTTCCGGCTCTTCCGGGTATGAGAAATCCGGGCAAACGAGGCCTCATTGTTCTGTTTACCGGACGTGCAACGACACTGGAGTCGACCTCGACCATTTCGAGTCTCCGCGCCCCCGGATGGCCAGGAAACGATAGTGGCCCTTTCGAGTGCCGGCTGAGACAAATTGAGCGAATTCGCCGTCCGAGTCCACAAAGGCCTTGAAGGCGGCCAGAGGACCCTCGTTGATCTGATACTGAATCTCCACTCTTTCGTTCTTGAACCCCCTCAAGTGGAGCGTATAGTAGCCTTGACCTGCCTGGACTTCAGTCCGATCGATCTGAATCAATCCCGGGGGCGAGTCGATATAGGAAAAGTGGGCTTCGGTGGCAATGTAATCACCAGGATTCGCCTTGAACCGGTCCGTGACCTCCTCGAGATGGCCGTTGTCATACTTCATGACCAGCAGTGTTCCCCCCGCCAGAGCCTCTTCGGAGATCGTGTCACCGAGGCTGAGGAAGACGACCTTGATGGAGTCGTCGCCGTAAAGCAGCCGGAAAAGATCTCCGCTGGCGTAGTGCCACCACAGGGAGGCGCCGTCGCCCCCCACCAGTACTATGGTGGAACCGGGCGCCAGTTTGGGTCGAGCCCTGCGCAAGTCTTGGACCGCTTGAAGGTTGGTTTGGGATGAAGGGCCGAGCAGGGGGTGATGGCGCCGGTCGGCCTCGATATTCATCCAGCAGGCCAGCCAAAGCGCCGCCAGCGGAACCAGGATCAAAGCTCGACGCAGTCGGCCCCCTCTGAAGAGCGGTGTGCAAGCAAAGCCCAGCCCCCGTCCCACCAGCAAAGAGAATCCCATCAAAGGGACGTACAGGTAATAGGGTCTGAGGTCTCTCAGGAAAAGGGCCGGCAATAGTCCGATCACAAACCATCCCAGGGCAAAGCCCGGAAGCGGGTTGCGCCGCCGCGAGGGCAGTGACCAGAAGAGGTAGGCAAGATGGAAGAGTGCAAAAGCTCCCAGGACAATGTAGAGGGCTTCCGGCAGGTGCCGCCACCGGGTATGCCATCCGCTGGGGAGGTTGAAAGCCCACAAAAAGGCGTGGAGGAGGTTGGAAAGAACATTGTTCCCCAGCTCGAAGGTGTAGTTGCTTCTTGCCACGTGCCGCAGAAGAAGATCCCCCTTCCTCAGATAAAGGAAAACGTAGCCCAGGTAAAAGGCCAGCAGTGCCAAGTGGACGGATAGCGCTCGGGCCGAGTCGACGATCCGCTGGCAAAAGGAAGCGACAGTCCACTTGCCGCTCCCGGCCGTCGCTCCCTCGTGGAAGAAGAGGAACTTGACGAGGAGGAGGTTGAGGGGCAACGAAAGGGCGGCTTCCTTGGACACCAAACTGAGGGCAAAAAAGGATCCTGAAACAAGGGAATACCGTCTTCTCCCGGTTTGCTGGTGGCGCAGGAAAGAGAGTGTGGAGCAGAGGTAAAAAAAACCGTAGATCAATTCTGGTTCAAAGGCGAAGTCAAAAGTCGTATAGACCTGGATGGAATGCAGGCCGAAAAAGGAGGTGCCGAGGGCTGCCTCCAGGTCATTCCGGGCCAGCTCCCTGAGGAAGATGAAGACCAGCCAGGTGGTCACTACAAAGAGCCCGAAGACGACTAGGTGGTAGCCGAATACGTGCAGCCCGAAAAGGGGGAAAAACAGAGACGGAATAAGGCGATGAGCCAGGGGCCGATACCAGCCATGGCTGTCGAGCGAGAGGAAGCTGGGCAGGAATTCCGACCAGCTTGTAAAGCGGTGGGAGAGCCAAAAGACGCTATCGCCCTGGAAGAAGTAGGTGAAACTGCCGGAAAAGGTCAGGTACTGGCAGAGCGAAAGAAGAAGCAGGAAACAAACGGAAGGGCGGCTCCATCGGCGCGTGGTCTCCCACTTGCGCCAAACTCCCATCTCCACAAAGGAGGTCAAATCACCTCCAAGGCGTCCACCTTGACCCAACCCACGTTGCCGTCGGCCAGCAGGATTTCGACCCACTGCCCCGAGGTTTGCTCAATTCTGACCTTGGTTCCTTCGTGCAAAGCAAAGACCTCAACGGCTTCCACACCAGGGCCGCTCATCGCCTCCACCGAGTCGACCATGATCACTGCCTCGGAGTAGCCTCCCCATTGAAGTTGTCCAACAAGGAAGAGACCGAACAAGAGGAGGAGCGTGCCACTCGCCACAGCCCCCTTCGCGCCTGCTGAACGCCAGAGCCGGCGATTGGACAAGAGGGTGAGAATCAGTGCGGCGACGCAGACAAAATAGGAGAAGAGGCCCCCAATGGTCAGAATCGACTTGGAAAAAAAGAAAACAATGCTTCTCATGAGCCGGAGCAACCAGAATTCAGGCAGGGGGGTGATCTTGTCCACGATCTTCAGGTTGCTGAGGGCAAGATTGGTCTGGACATCTTCGTCTCCAGGCATCAAGCGCCGGGCTCGCTCGTAGAAAAGAATTGCTTTTCCGACATGCCCCAGCTTGAAGTAACAGTTCCCGATGTTGTAGTAGAGTGAACCGCTCTCGTAGTCCTCCAGGATTCTCAAATAGAGAGCCAGGGCTTCCTCCAACTCGCCCTTCTCATACAGGTTGTTTCCTCGGTGGAACAGCTCTCCCGGGGGATCCGCCAAGGAGTTTCCGGCCCAGAGAAACAAAACGAGCCAGCCTGTTGTCGTCATTCTGAGCAGTACTTGCATTCGAATCCTCAGACCTCAGGCTTCCTTTTCCTTCCTCAGATTCTTCGGCCTGGACAAGGCATGGCCGAGCTGGACCATTGCCGCTTCGGCCTCCTTCAAGAACTCCCTCATTTCAACCACCGAAGCGTCGGAAGGAGAAAACCGCTTCAGGTCACAAATTTCCAGGCACTCAAAATAACGCTTCACCGGCTCCTCCGGAACACCCCTTTCCAGCAGGCCGGAGCGGACCTCTTGGCTGATCATGCCAGCTTCGGCGATGTTGAGTTTGTCGCCCAGAAATCCCTGCAAAGCCTTGCCGACCTCTGCGAAGAACTCCTTACGAGTGCTTGGCTCCATCCGGGATCGGGCTTGGGAAAAGCGTTTTTTGGCCAGCCGGCGGGCTCGACGGTCGCGAGCATAAGCCAGATCGCTGGCCGCGCGATCCCTCCGTTGGCGATAGACCAAGGCTCCCGCCAGGCAGAGCAGGGGGATGACGGCGGACAACCAGAGAGTCCGTGTTCCAATCAGCGAGGCGCCCTTCCGTCGCAACGATCCTGTGCGTGTCTTGATAAAGCGAATGTCTTGTCCGATCAGTTTCAATTCCTGTTTGGAAAGGCCGGCTTGGGCGGCAGAGCCGGTTTCTTTCCCCTTAGCCACGTTGATCAGGATGGGGTCGGAACGACTCACGCCGTAGGTCTTCGACTTCGGGTCGAAGTAGGCTATTTCCACGGGAGGAATCTCCTGGGTTCCGGGGGCTCGCGGAATCAGGACGTATTCGTAGGTTTTCTCCCCCGAGACCCCTTCCTCGCTGGTCCGGGTCTTGGCGTCCACCTTGGGAGGGTATTTTTCAAACGAGGGGGGCACGGGGAGAAGCGGTTCCGTCAGCGCCGGCAGGTTACCCGCACCGGAGACCCGGATCTTCAATGTCACGGCTTCGTTGGTTTTGACCTGAGTCTTGTCGACCTCACTCTCCACGGCAAATCGTCCCACCGCCCCTTTGAAGGTTGCCGGCTTCTGGTCCTGGGGCAAAGGAAGGACTTCCAGGCTGATGGGATTAGACTGAACCAGGCGAGTGGTCACGCCGCCGAAGGGGCTGCTTCGGCTGAAAAAGTCATCGAAAAAACTGGAAAACCGACGGCGCCCTCGGATCTGGAGTTCCAGAGCCAACGGGTCGATCCTCTTGCTACCGGGAGTGGTGGCGAAAAGCGCCATCTTCTTGAGGGTCGCCACCGTGTAGCGCTTTCCATTGATGATTTCAGTACGGGTTACCGGTTGTTGCGGAAGGGGGTAGTCCTCCACCCAAAAGCCGGCTGTCCCCGGTAACTTTGAAAGACTGTAGGAAGCCACGTTGAGCCGAGTGTAAAGGGTGTAGCGGACGATGACCGCCTCATTCTGGTAGACCTGGTGCTTGTTGGCGACTGCCCTCAGGAAAAGGTCCTCGTGTGGGATCCCCGGCACCACCGAGTCTTTCTTCCCTCCCGAAACAGGTGGGGCGACTGCCGACTGGCGCCTAATCCTCATCTGGATGGGATCGGTGTGGTAGACCTTGCCGGCCACGCGGACCTTGACGGGCTGGATAGTAAAATCGCCAGCCTGGGTGGCAAGAAAGGAGAAGTTGACGGTTCGCGAAACCGACAGGCTTCCATTGACATACTGAATCTGCTGGGAACTACCGCTTCCTCTCGGCTCGGCAAAGTCCTCCATGGGCGGCAATTCCGGATCTTCCATCTGGCTCGACCAGGCACCATTGACTTGGACCGAAAGAGTGAATCCCTCGCCCACTGCTACCGTAGTCCGGTCCAGGTAGGCCTTTACCGTGAGGTCTCCGCCAAGGAGAAATCCTCCCACAGAGATGGCCGTTATCGGCACCAGAAGTAACTGACCCAAACGCCGGTCAAGCATTTTCCATTACTATCCTTCACGACCCCGTCCCCCGGGGCACGGGTTGGCTGGATCTCCTCCAGCCCGCCAAGCCGGACGGATCGTCGGTAACCCGAGAACAAAGTCCGGTCCAAGACTTACCAATCCTTCTTCACCCGCCTCCGCTGACTCTTCGAAACCCGCTTGATTTTCAGACCCTTCAGATCCTCTTGCAGAGCTTCCAGCAGTTGTTCGGCATCCTCTCTTGACATCTGGGACGCCTGCTCTGGGTTGTCGGACGGCGCGTGGGCAGCTTGCTTTTGCTCCTTGCCGTGCTGCTGTTGGCTGGGCTGGTCTTCCTTGACGTCTGAACTCTTCTCCTTCTGCTTTTCCTCCGACTGCTCCTTCTGCCCCCGAGGAGACTGGTTCCCCTCGGAGTTGCGTTGCTGTTGTTGCTGGTCCCTTTTTTGAGTGGGGGCCTGATCTCGATCCTTTTTCTGCTCCTGCTCCCTACCCTTGTCCCCCTTTTGGGGTGGAGACTTCTGCTTCTGCTTCAGCTTTTCCTGGGCGAACTCCAGGTTGTACTTGGCATCAGGATCGTGGGGAAGAATTCTGAGAGCCCGTTGGTAGGCCAGGATGCTCTGGGCCAGCTTCCCCTGGCGAAAGAGACTGTTGCCCAGATTATAAAAGGCTTTTGACTTGAGCTCCGCGTCCTCGCTTTGCACGGCATCCAGAAAGGACTTGGACGCCTCCTGAAAACTCTTCTTCTTGAAAAGAGCATCCCCCACGTTAAAGCGAATCCCGGCCGAGTCCGGATCCTCGCGCAGGGCTTGTTCGTATTGACGCTGGGCCTCATCGAACTTGCCCTGCTGGAAAAACTTGTTTCCCGCGGCAACATCCTTGCGAGCCGGCTGGGCCAGTATTGGGCCCGACACGGACACCAGGAGTGACACACAGGCCGGCATCCACCAACCACTGGACCGCTTTGGCGCCATCATTGGAATCTTCCTTTCCAGGCCTTTGCGACCTTGCGGCTTTCCGCCACCAGCACCTCCAGGATCAGGAGAACGAGAGCACACGCAACAAAGCCCTGAAACTGTTCATTGAACTGGGTGAACTGCTGCGAAGAGACGGTCTTCTGGTCCATCTTGGAGATGTCATCGTAGATCTTTTCCAGTTCCGCTTCCCCTGGCGAGGCCCTGTAATACTTTCCCTCTGTTTCCAGAGCGATCTTCTGCAGGCTCATCTCATCAAGGCGGGTCATCACCACCTGATCCTTCTGATCTTTCTTGAATCCCTCTGACCGCCCCTTTGAATCATACAAGGGGATGGGCGTCCCCTGGGGGGACCCGATCCCCACACAATAGATCACAACGCCCTGTTGGGCGGACTCCCTGGCGACCCCGATCAGGTCGCCGGAGTGATCTTCCCCGTCGGTAATCAGGATGAGGATCTTGTGGCTGTGTTGCGACTTGAAGAGGCTGAGGCTCTTGCGGATCGCCTCGGCCAGAGCCGTGCCCGGCAGCGGAATCAGATCGGTGTCCATGGCGGCCAGGAACATCTTGGCCGCCCCATGGTCCAACGTGAGTGGACACTGGACAAAAGCTTCTCCGGCGAAAGCGACGAGGGCCACGCGGTCACCTTTCAATAGATCAATGAAGGAACTGATGGCGTGTTTCGCCTTCTCCAGCCGACTGGGCCGGATGTCCTCGGCCCGCATGGAAAGCGAGACGTCGAGCGCAATCACGACATCCTGGCCTTCCCGCTTGACGGTTTGGAGACGGGTGCCGAACTGGGGTCGCGCCAAAGCCAGCATCAGAAAGCCGAAGGCCGACACCAGCAGGGCCGACTTCAGGAGCCGCCGGCGCCGGCTCACGCCCTGACACAGGCGCGCCATCAACTCCAGGTTGCCGAAGCTCTCCAGGGCCCTGCGCCTGTGGCGAAAAGCCCAAAGGAAGAAGAGCACCAGAACCGGAATCAGAGCCAGGCCGTAGAGGCTCTGGGGGGCGGCAAAACGAAACACACAGCCTCCTTTATCCCTAACCCGGACTATTCACCAGTTTTCTGCTGCGGCGCCGTTATCGTCCGTGCTGACTGCGTTGCCCCTCCTCGGCCTCCTCGACGTAATGCACGACTACGCCTCCGGGGGCCTCGGGCGTAACGCCTTGTCAGCGCGGCGCTTCTGACGCCTCGCGACGAAACCTGGTGCATAATCCGGGCTAACCAATCGGGCTACGGAATCTTCCGCAGCCAGATGTTCGCCAGTCCAATTTCGCAAAACAGCAACACGGTGGCGGCCAGCAGGGGGAAATAGAACAGTTCCCCGTAGCGGGTAAATTCCTTCACCTGGATCTCTGTCTTCTCCAAGCGGTTGATTTCTCCGTAGATCTTTTCGAGGCTCTCACGGTCGGTCGCTCGAAAGTAACGTCCACCGGTCAGCTCAGCCGTCTTCTTCAAAGTGCTCTCGTCGATGTCCACCATCAGGCGGGTGTGGCGCCGGCCAAAAACCGGGTCATCGACCGGGTAGGGTGCCAACCCCCGCGTACCGGCTCCAATCGCATAGATTCGGATGCCGAAGGCTTGCGCCATCTGGGCGGCGGTGACCGGGTCGATCTCTCCCGCGTTGTTGCGTCCATCGGTTAGAAGGATGATCACTTTCGAACGCGCTTTGCTCTCCTTCAACCGATTGACTGCGGCCGACAGTCCCATGCCAATCGCGGTTCCGTCTTCAATAGTTCCGACTTTCAGCTCCTCCAGAAACTGCAGTAACACGCCATAGTCCAGAGTCAGCGGACACTGAGTGTAGCCTTCTCTGGCAAAGACGACCATTCCGATGCGATCGTTCTTGCGGCCTTGAATAAACTCCGAGGCCACTTGCTTGGAAGCTTCAATCCGATTGGGTTGGATATCTTCCGCCAACATGGAACTGGACAAATCCAAAACCAGGACGATGTCGATGCCCTCGGTCACAATGTCCTCTTCGGAGGCACCCGATTGGGGGCGAGCAAAGGCCAGCAGCAAAAAGCTGATGACCACCATTCGCAAGACGAAAGGAAGGTGACGCAGTTTCGCCGCCAAGGGCTTTTGAGCCGCCTTCAGGAAGCCGCCGTGAGAAAAGCGAAGCGTCGTGCTCTTCTGGACCAACCGTTTGAAATACCAGGCAACGAGAAGGGGAATGAGCAGTCCGATCAAGAGGTACTGGGGATCCGCAAATCGATAAGACATGGTCTCGATCCAGTTCTCCGAGTCTCCGTCACACCGTCTGGAGCGTGACACTCCTCCCTATTTTATCGATCCCTCGACTGGGAAAGGGCGGCTGAAGCATTCGACAATGGAGCGGTCGAGGCCTGCTCTCGCCGCCGCTTCTTTTCTCTTTCGCATTCACTCCCCTCCATGCATCCGGCCTTCCTCCCGGCCTCCTGTCTCCCGCTCTTGACAATTCGAAATGCCTGCTCCATTGCCTCCTGGCTTTCCTCCTCTGGAGGCAGGTACTTTGCGAACTTCACCAGGTCACTGCGGTTCAGAAAAGAGGTGACAAGTTGAACCCATGCGCTCCTGACCGGGCTTTTCTTCAAGTCCTCCAACACTTCCGCGGTGGTCGACTCCATCGCGGGGATCCGGTGTCGTCGCTCGATGTATCGGCGAATAATCTGCGAAATCTCGACATAGTACAGTTTGATTCTTCCCTCCTCGAGCCAGCCGGATTCTCTGAGCCGACGCAAGGCTCGCAAGGCCTCCTCCTCCGGCGGCAGGAGATTCGGTTGGGGAGCCGCACTCGGTCTGGGAGGTTTTCCCGGGCGACGTTTCCAGAACCACAGCATGGCCCCCAGGCCGACCAAACCCGCCGCCAGGGCGAACCAGGGCCAGAGAGACCACCAGCCGGCCAGCACCTCGACCGGGGGCTTGATGTCCCGGATGTCTTTTGCATCGGCAGGCTTCACACTCTTTACCAGAATGGGTACTTCCTCTGTCGTCAAGGACCTGAAGGAGGGCTCGTCATTGCTGTGAAAATCAATCGTCAGCGGGGGAATCTTGAATGCACCGGTCGAGAAGATGGAAAGAGTGTAGCCGACCTTTGAAATGACCTTCCCCTCTTTCTTCTCCGGTTCAGCCAGCTGATAGTTCCGGACCTCAAAATCACCCAGCTTCTCCACCGGACCGGGCAGTTTGACCTGGATGTCCGGGTCCGAGACCACCGTCACCGTGTACTGGATCAAATCGCCGACGGTGATCCGGTCTCGATCCACTCCCGAAGAAACACTGATGGGAGTATTGGAAGCCGCCATCAAGCCTGACAGGCTGAGCCAGAAGCTCAGCAAAAAGGGCCTTGTAAGTGCGAAGTTCGAAGTGCGAAGTTCAAACTTCAAACTTCGAACCTCGCACTTCGCACTTCCCACTTCGCACTTCGCACTTCCCACTTCCCACTTCCCACTTCCCCTTCCCGCCCCAAAATCCTCTCACCG
>JBHHYX010000051.1:0-18899 GCA_046757765.1 Acidobacteriota bacterium
ACTCTAACCCAAACCCGTAACGAGCGCGATCCTGTCGGCTTCCTCCGGGATTGCCTTTTCCCCCCCACGCGATTAAGGTAGGGAAGTCAGCGGCTCAGGGCTCCCGGCCCGGATGATTGACCAACGGTCCGCGGCGGCAGTGAAGATTTTATGGGGCCGGCCGGCGTTGCGCTGTGACGGTCTCCTCGCCCGGATGGCTGCGTCCAGCCGACCGTCTCACAACGACCGCGGAAGAGAACCGAGCGCGCCGGTCAGGCGTAGGAAAAAGGAGGGAAGGGAAAATGAGAGGTTGGATCGCTATTCTAGCGGCCCTGCTGGTGGGAATGGTTGCCTCCACGCTGGCCCAGGATTCCACCACTGGCAGGAAGCTGAATATTCTCGTCATCGGGGCTCACCCGGACGACGCTGAGAAGAGCGGCGGCACTATGGCCAAGATGATCGCGGCGGGGCATCGCGTTCGTTTGGTGGCTTTGACGAATGGAAACGCGGGGCATTACTCGATGGGTGGTGGACCGTTGGCTCAGCGGCGCATCAAGGAGGCCCAATGCGCCGGGAACGTGATCGGGGCCGACTATCTGGTGCTGGACAACGCCGACGGCGAGCTGATGCCGACCCTTGAGAACCGTCGCAAGGTGATCCGGATCATTCGAGAGTTCCGAGCCGACCTGGTGATCACTCACCGCCCCAACGATTACCATCCCGATCATCGCAACACGGGATTGCTGGTCCGGGATGCCGCTTACATGGTCACGGTCCCCAACATTGTGGCCGCCACCCCTCATCTGCAAAAGAACCCCGTGTTTCTTTACATGGCCGACCGCTTCACCAAGCCGGCCCCATTTGATCCGGACGTGGTGGTCGATATTGGTGACGTGATCGAGAAGAAGATCGACATGTATCATTGCCATACCTCCCAGGTTTACGAATGGCTGCCCTACAACGCGGGCTATCTCGATCAGGTGCCCGCCAATCCGGCCGATCGCCGTGCCTGGCTGGGCACCCTGTGGAAACCACGCTCGGAAGCCACCGCCAGCCGATTTCGCGACAAGCTGACCCAGCACTACGGCTCCGTCAAGGGCGCAGCGGTTCGCTATGCGGAAGCTTTCGAGGTCTCCGAGTACGGCTCCCAGCTCAGTGCGGTTGAACTGAAAGCGATCTTTCCTTGAGCTTCATTGCAAAGGGAGCCCCTCTGTCGTGGGCGGTCGAGGTGACAGACTCTTGGAGCCTGTAATATAATTTCACTCCGGGCTGAGCGAGTCTTGGGGGTGAGAAAGGCCCAGACCAGCGCCGATGATCCCGGCGCCACGGTAGACGGCCCCTGAGAGATGCGGACTTGCTCCCATCGAGAACTTGAGTGGTTTCTACCATGCGTTTCGTAAACAACTGCGCCGTCGCCTCTCTCCTGTCGATTGCCCTGGCTGGCCTGCCGCCGTCCTTGCTTGTCGGAAAAGGCGCGCCAGGCCAAGAGAAGAAGGTCAAAGTCAGGGATGTGGGCGGTGAAGAACGCGAGGACTACTTCGCAAAGTGGCTCAAACAGGATGTCGTTTACATTATCACCGACGAAGAGCGAGGCGTGTTCAAGGCCCTGACCACCGACGAGGAGAAGGAAAACTTCATTGAGCAGTTCTGGCATCGGCGCGACCCGGATCCGCGCACCGCGGAGAATGAATTCAAAGCCGAACACTACCGCCGCATTGCCTATGCCAACGAGAAGTTCACCAGCGGCGACCCCGGCTGGATGACCGACCGGGGAAGAATCTACATCATTCACGGACCTCCCGACTCGCTGGAGTCTCGTCCTGATGGGGGGACTTACGTCAGGCCTATTGAAGAGGGCGGCGGTGTAACGGCGGTGTATCCTTACGAAAAGTGGCGCTACAAATACATCGAGGGGCTGGGCTCGGACGTCGAACTGGAGTTTGTCGATCCAACCAACTCGGGTGAGTTTCATCTGGCCGTCTTTCCTTGGGAAAAAGACGCCTTGACCTTTGTCCCGGGGGGCGGAAAAACGCTGGCGGAGCAGATCAGGCTCTCCACACGAGCCGATCGTCCGGGCCTGATTCCGGCGGCAGGGGGAGCCGGCTACGGCGCCCAGTCCATGTTCATGCGGGTTAAGGACACTCCCTTCGCCCGGTACGAGCTGAATGCGAGGATCCAGGCGGCCCCGCTGAACAAGTATAAGGACCTGAAGGAACTGGTGCAGGTTCGCATCGGCTACGAGAACCTTCCGGTTGAAATTCGGGAGGATTACTTCCGATTGAACGATCGGCAAGTACTGGTTCCCATTACGGTCCAAGTTCGAAACAAGGACCTGGCATTTGAACCTAAGGGGGAGGTTCATGTAGCACGAATGGCCATCTACGGCCTGGTCACGAGCATGACTAACCGAGTCATCGCGGAGTTCGAAGACGATTTCACCACCACCTTGCGCCAGGAGGAGCTCCAGAAGGGTCTCTTGAAAGCCTCTGTTTATCAAAAGGTCATTCCGGTGGACCTCAACAGGCGATACAAGGTCGATCTGGTCGTCAAGGATCTCCACAGCGGCCACGTGGGGTCTCTCAAGAAGGCCATCATTCCGCCTGCCTACAAGGACGATCTGAACGCCAGCTCGCTTCTTCTTTCCGATCGCGTCCAGCCGCTGGAGTCGATTCCGGTGGAAGAAGAGATGTTTGTCCTCGGAGACGTCCGGGTACTGCCCAATCTGGGCAAGCGGTTCACTCCCCAAATGCCTCTGGGCCTCTATTTTCAAGTCTACGACGTGGCCTTGGACCAAACCACGCTCACGCCTTCTCTTCGGGTGGCTTACAAGCTTTTCAAGGACGGCAGGCTGCTGCGGATGGCAACAGATGAAGAAGGGCAATCGACCCAGTTTTTCTCGTCGCGAAGAGTCGTTCTGGTCAAGAATCTCAGCCTGGAGGGGCTGCAGACGGGGACCTATCAAGTGCAGGTGGAAGTGTTGGATCGAATCAACAATCGAAGCGTGCGCCTGAGCGACATTTTCAAGATAGTCAACGAGGCACAACTGCTGACCGAAGATTGATCCAGCCTTTTTTCGGTGTTGAGGGTTGACACCGCAGGTTGGACTTGCGGTCACCCCGATCTTGACCCGATTCTGTAACCCTCAACAGGCCGCTCGGATCCGCCCCGGTGCCGGGCGTGTTGTGCTCCGTCGGCCCCTCGACCTAGTGTCGCGTACGGCTGCAGGGCCCTCGGTCGCGACGCCTTGTCCCCACGCTCATTGGGAGTTGGGAGTTGAGTCAACGCGTTCTCGCGACGATTGAACGTGAGAGATCCAGGCTACCCCGCTGCACAACATCTCCGACCACTTGATATAATTGCGGCCAAGAGGGCAAACGGCACGTGTTGAACTGGGCTTTGTTACTGGTTGCGTTATTCATTCCACAGCAGCAGGCTGCGAGTGAGACTTCCGAGGACCAGCCCTTCAGGATTGGCGTTGAGGTCAACCAGGTTTTTCTTTCCGTGACAGCCCGATCCATCCAAGGAGGCTTTGCGAAGGATCTGAAGAAAGAAGACTTTGAGATTTTCGAAGACGGAGTTCGACAGAAAATCGTCAACTTCGCCCAGGAAGCCGTGCCGGTCAAAGTGGTGCTGCTCATCGACGCCAGCGGCAGCACACGTTACTCTCAAGGCCAGATTCGGCGGGCCGCCCTGCATTTCGCTGAGAAGCTCTCAATTGAGGATCAGGTTGCAATCATCACCTTCAACGACGCCCCCCGCCTGATCTTGAACTGGACCAATGACATCGAGAAGATCAAGATTGCGCTGGAGAGCATTTATGCCAAGGGACCGACCGTCATGAATGACGCCCTCTACGTCACTTTCGACGATCTGCTCAAGGACGTCCCCGGGAAGAAGGCGGTGATCATGCTGACGGATGGCGTGGATACCCGCAGTTCCGTGACCTTCCAGGAAGCGCTTGATCTTGCGGTTCGCTCAGAAGCGATCGTCTATACGGTCTCCAAGCTGGACGAGTACTGGAGCCAGGCGATTGCCCTCAGGCCGGCGCTGACGAGGCAGGGAAGATTCATTCCCAAAGAGCTCAAGGACGACTACATTCTGGAGGTCAAGAGATCGCTGCAAAGCCTGGGGAAAATGACCGGGGGACGAGTGCTCGACACCAAGGCCTTCAACAGCCTCACCGATGTCTACTCCAGCGTGGCCGAAGAACTCAAGAACCAGTATTACCTCTCGTATGTGCCCTCCAACATGCTCCGCAACGGCAAGTGGAGGAATGTGGCTGTCCAAACCTTCCGGCCAGGGGTCGTCGTCAAGACCCGGTCGGGCTACTACGCGCCGCTGGGTGATGGTTCCGAGTAGTCGCCGCCCCTGCGACGGGCCCCGCGCAGGTCTACTGTCCACAACACCGAGGCCCATCCGTCGCTTGAAGTCGAATCCCTGACCCGAATTTCTCACACTCGATCGTAGCGAGGCCGTGGAGATGCCCGTGGATACAAGGCGTCGCGACCGAGGGCCCCGCAGTCGCACTGAACAGTACGTCGAGGAGCCCGACGGAGCGCAACGCAGTAGACGCGGGCATATCCCGCCGCCGTAGTGGATTGGGTGTGAGAAATGCGGGCTGAAGTTCACCGCCGCCAACCTTTTCCGAGGTCTCCTTTTGGGCTTTCGTCCACCGGACGGCCAAGGGACCGGCCAGCCCTTCTTCAAGCTGTTTCCGGGCTTGACAAGCGTTAAGGTGTGGTCCATACTGAATTCGGACTGACTTAGTACTATTTCACTGAAAGAACGCCAGTATGATTCGGATGAGCAAAGAGACTGACTACGGAATTCTTCTCTTGACCTATTTTGCGAGTGTGCCGGAGATGTTGACATTGAGCGCTCGCGAGCTGGCGAAAGGGACCCAGTTGCCCCTTCCCATGGTGAGCAAGATCCTGAAGATACTGGCCAAGGAAGAACTCCTGATTTCTCACCGTGGAGCAAAGGGCGGCTACGGCCTGGCCAAGCTGCCGCGGGAGATTTCTCTGACCGACATCATCACGGCGATTGACGGCCCTTTTGCCCTCACCGAGTGCATTGAACATCCGGGGGATTGCCGTCTCGAGTCCAGCTGCCGGGTTCGCACCAACTGGGAGATGATCAACCAGGCTGTTCAACAGGCCCTGGAGGGGGTCACACTGGCGAAAATGGCTCAACCGTTGCGGCATAATCTGGTCTCGCTTGAATCGGGGTTTGAGCAACCGGCCTAGAACCTGGCCCTTCCACCGGAATCCAGCGGGGACGTTAGACGAGTAAGGAGAACTGATGGTTACGGAAACAGAACAGTTGCAGGAATTGGCGAACCAGGAATACAATTACGGCTTTTACACCGACATCGAGGCCGACTCCATTCCTCCTGGTTTGAACGAGGATATTATCCGTCTCATCTCCAGCAAGAAGAATGAGCCGGAGTTCATGTTGGAATGGCGGCTGAAGGCGTACCGGCAGTGGCTTAAAATGGAAGAACCGAAGTGGGGCTTCGTCCACTATCCGCCGATCGACTACCAGGACATCGTCTACTACTCCGCGCCCAAGTCGCAGACGGATGGTCCTAAGAGTCTTAGCGAAGTGGATCCGGAACTGGTCGAGACCTATGACAAGCTGGGAATCCCGCTCCGCGAGCAGGAGATGTTGGCGGGAGTGGCTGTTGACGCCGTCTTCGACAGCGTATCGGTGGCCACCACCTTCAAGGAAAAGCTGGGCGAATTGGGAATCATCTTTGGCTCATTCAGCGAGGCGGTCGAGCAACACCCCGAACTTGTCCGCAAGTACCTGGGTTCAGTGGTTCCTCACAGCGACAATTTTTTTGCCGCCCTCAATTCCGCCGTCTTCACCGATGGATCCTTTTGCTATGTCCCCAAAGGAGTGCGTTGCCCGATGGAGCTGTCCACCTACTTTCGCATCAACGCCGCCAAGACGGGCCAGTTCGAGAGGACTCTGATCGTTGCCGACGAGGGCTCCTACGTGAGCTATCTGGAAGGCTGTACGGCGCCCATGCGAGACGAGAACCAACTCCATGCCGCAGTGGTGGAACTGGTGGCTTTGGGTGATGCTGAAATCAAATATTCGACCATCCAGAACTGGTATCCCGGCGATGAGAACGGCAAAGGCGGGATTTACAATTTCGTCACCAAGCGAGGCAAGTGTGCCGGTGCCAACTCGAAGATTTCCTGGACCCAGGTGGAGACCGGTTCCGCCATCACCTGGAAGTATCCGAGCTGCATCCTGCAGGGTGACAATTCGAGCGGCGAGTTCTATTCCGTTGCCCTGACGAAAGGCCGCCAGCAGGCCGACACCGGAACCAAGATGATTCATATCGGAAAGAACACACGCAGCACCATCATCTCAAAGGGCATCTCTGCTGGCTTTGGTCAAAACACCTACCGCGGACTGGTGAAAATCAACAAAGGGGCTACCCATGCCCGCAACTATACCCAGTGCGATTCGATGTTGCTGGGTGACAAGTGTGGCGCCCACACCTTCCCCTACATCGAAGTCAAGAACAGCACGGCTCATATGGAGCACGAGGCCTCCACTTCGAAAATTGGGGAAGATCAAATCTTCTACTGCCAGCAGCGAGGGCTTTCCGCTGAAGACGCCGTGTCGTTGATTGTCAATGGCTTTTGCAAGAAAGTCTTCGGGGAACTGCCCATGGAATTCGCGGTTGAAGCCAGGAAGCTATTGAGTGTGAGCTTGGAAGGCAGCGTGGGGTAGGGTTTCGAAGAGGGTTGTGAAGCTCAGGATGGGCTCGAACGGACGAAGCTGATCACGACGGGAAGATACAGACAAAAACTTGAAAGCCGTTTACGAGCGTTATGGAGAACGAGAACAGTATGTTGGCAATAAAAGACTTACACGTTAAGGCGGGGGATAAAGAGATCCTCCGTGGCATCAACTTGCGAGTTCAAGCTGGGGAAATCCATTCCATCATGGGACCCAATGGCTCGGGCAAGAGCACCTTGGCCCAGGTGCTGGCGGGGCGTGAAACTTACGAGGTGACCGCAGGCGAAGTGCTCTACAACGGGCGGGACCTGCTCTCATTGTCGCCCGAAGAACGGGCTTGCGAAGGCATCTTTATGGCTTTTCAGTATCCGGTCGAGATTCCAGGCGTCGGCAACACCTACTTCCTCAAGGCCGCCATCAACGCCATTCGGAAATATCATGGCCAGGAAGAGGTGGACGCCATGGAGTTTCTCTCCATGGTGCGAGAGAAAATGAAGCTTCTGAAGATCGATGAAAGCCTCCTGAAACGCCCTGTCAACGAAGGATTTTCGGGCGGTGAAAAGAAGCGGAATGAGGTTTTCCAGATGGCTATGCTGGAGCCCAAGCTGGCCATTCTGGACGAAACCGACTCCGGTCTGGACATTGACGCTCTCCGGATCGTGGCCAATGGCGTCAACCTGCTGCGGAGCCCCCAGCGCGCCATTGTCGTGGTGACTCATTATCAGCGCCTCCTCAACTACATCGTCCCGGACTTTGTTCACGTCCTTTCCCGGGGCCGGATTCTGAAATCCGGTGGCAAAGAGCTGGCCCTGGAACTCGAGGAAAGAGGCTATACCTGGTTGGAGGAAGAGATCGGGACGGCTCCAGCAGTAAGCTGAAGCGAAGAGGTGAGTCATGATTGAGACGCTCAAGGAGAATAATGTTTACGTTTCCGAATTCGTGAGTTCGCGAGCAAGCAGACGCGGCCAGCCCGCCTGGCTGCAAGAATTGCGCCAGGCCGCTGTCCACCGCTTCGCCGAATTGGGCTTCCCCACCGTGAGAGACGAAGCCTGGAGGTTCACCAACGTCGCTCCCATTGCCCGGCTTCGCTTCAAACTGGCCTCGGAGGGACTCAACGGGTGGAGTGCTAGCGCGCTGGAGCGGCTGGATTTCGTCAGCCTGGACTGCCCGCGGATGGTCTTCGTCAACGGTTTTTTCTCACCTGAACTGTCCTCTCTGGAAGAGATTCCAGCCGGAGTGACGGTGGTGCCACTGACTTCAGCCATCGAGACGCAACCGGATTCGATCCGCCCTCATTTGGGACACTACGCCCACTACAGAAATCATGCCTTTGCCGCCCTCAACACAGCTTTCACCCGGGATGGCGCCTATGTGCAAGTTTCTCCCGGTCGGGTTGTGGAGCAACCCATTCACTTGCTTTTCCTTTCCACCGGGGATCGAGAGGCGTGGCGAATGCACCCGCGCACCCTGATTGTCGTGGGCGCCAACAGCCAGCTCTCTGTGGTGGAGAGCTACATAGGTGCCGGAGAGAACCTCTACCTTTCCAACCCGGTCTCGGAGGTCGTTGTCGGCGACAACGCGGTGGTCGATCACTATCGGTTGCAGAACGAAAGCAAACGGGCTTTTCACATCGGCCTCCACCAAGTCAGCCAGGGCCGGGACAGCCGTTATGTCACTCATGCCATCGACGTGGGAGCCGCCGTCGCTCGAAATGACCTGACTTGCGTCCTCAACGGAGAGGGAGGGTTGGCTGGCCTGAACGGCTTGTATCTGCTCAACCAGAACCAGCATCTTGACAATTATACGACCCTTGAGCACGCCAAGCCCCACTGTGACAGCCGCGAGCTGTTCAAGGGAATATTGGACGATCGAGCCAGAGGAGTTTTCCGGGGCCGGATCATTGTCCGCGAGGGGGCCCAAAAGACAGACTCGAAACAGACCAACGACAACCTCTTGCTTTCCGACAGCGCTCTTGTCAACACCAAGCCCCAGCTCGAGATCTACGCCGACGACGTGAAGTGCACACATGGAGCAACCATCGGCCAGCTGGATGAAACAGCGCTCTTCTATCTTCGCTCCCGAGGTATCCCCGAGACAGCGGCCCGCAGCCTGCTGGTCTATGCCTTTGCCAGCGAAGTGATTGATCATATCCGGCTGGATCCCCTGCGGCGCCAGTTGCTCAGGTTTCTCGCCGGGTGGCTGCCCAACGGGGCGTTGCTCAAGGAGGTCTTAGAGGCATGACCATTATGCAGCAGTCGGCGGTCGAAGGGGTGGGCGAGCTCCACCGTCCCGCGCTGGACGTGCGGGCCATTCGAGAGGATTTCCCGATACTCCATCAGCACGTGCACGGAAAACCTCTCATCTACCTCGACAACGCCGCCACCAGCCAGAAGCCGCGGGCCGTGATCGATGCCATCAGCCGCTTCTATTGCACCCATAACTCAAACGTCCACCGGGGCGTGCATGAATTGAGCCAGCGGGCAACCGAGGAATTCGAGGCGGCTCGGGTTAAGATTCAGAGGTTCATCAACGCCTCCGCTTCCCGCGAGATCGTCTTTGTGCGCGGGACGACGGAAGCCATCAACCTGGTTGCCCACAGTTACGGTGGCCAGCACCTCCGTCGGGATGACGAGATCGTCATCTCAGCCATGGAACACCATTCCAACATCGTGCCGTGGCAACTCCTCTGTCAGTCGCAGGGTGCTGTGCTTCGAATCGTTCCCGTCAGCGACAGCGGGGAGTTCCTTCTGGACGAGTATGAAAGCTTACTTGGACCGAAGACACGGATGGTGGCTGTCACCCATGTCTCCAATGCCCTGGGCACTATCACGCCCCTGCGCCGGATCATCGAGTTGGCGCACCGGCACCACGTTCCCGTTCTTGTCGACGGGGCCCAGGCTGCGGCCCACCTCAAGGTCGATGTGAAGGCTCTCGACTGCGACTTTTACGCCTTCTCCTCCCACAAGATGCTGGGTCCCACCGGGATTGGGGTCCTTTACGGAAGAGCAGACCTTCTCGAGGCGATGCCGCCCTATCAAGCCGGCGGGGACATGATTCGATCCGTCACCTTCGAGAGGACCACTTTCAATACACTGCCCCACAAGTTCGAAGCCGGGACTCCCGACATCGCCGCGGCGGTGGGACTCGGGGCCGCGGTCGATTACATTTCCTCGATCGGCCTCGACAAGATAGCCGCCCACGAGCATGAACTACTCGCCCACGCCACTGAGTCGCTTGCTGAAATACCGGGCTTGCGACCGATTGGGACCGCCCGGAAAAAGGCGAGCGTCCTTTCCTTCGTTCAGGAGGGCGTTCACGCCCATGATATCGGGACCATCCTGGATCAGCTGGGCATTGCTATTCGCACCGGCCACCATTGTGCTCAGCCCCTCATGCGGCGGTTCAAAGTTCCCGCCACGGCGCGAGCTTCCTTCGCCCTCTACAACACGCGCCAGGAGGTGGATGCCCTGGCGGCGGGTCTGCACAGGGTGATCGAGGTGTTTGGATAATGGGAGAGCTGAACGAACTGTACCAGGAAGTGATCCTCGATCACAATCGGCACCCCAGAAACTTTGGGAGTCTGGAGGAGGCCGAGCGAAAGGCCGAGGGCTACAATCCGCTTTGCGGAGATCAGATCACGGTTTATCTGAAGATGAACGAGGGCGTCATCGAGGAGGTCACTTTCAAAGGTTCCGGTTGTGCTATTTCAACCGCCTCGGCCTCGATTATGACCGAGACTGTGAAGGGAAAGACCCCGGGCCAGGCGGAGGCCCTCTTCAGCCGTTTTCATGCCCTGGTGACAGGAAAGGCCGAGAGTACGTTAGAGGGTGTCGACCTTGGAAAGCTGGTGGTGTTTCACCAGGTCAGCCACTATCCTGTGCGAGTCAAGTGCGCGACCCTCCCCTGGCACACCTTGCGGGCCGCCCTGCAACGCAGGGCGGAGACGATTTCTACTGAGTCGAACTACTGAAACCGGGGGAAGAAAGGCGAGGATGGAAGTCAACGATAAGCTCGAACACGAAGAGAGGGAGACTGCCGGCAACGAGATCAGGAGTCGAGTGATTGAAGCGGTTCGCTCCGTCTACGATCCCGAAATCCCGGTCAATATCTATGAGTTGGGCTTGATCTACAGGCTGGACATCTCGCCCGACGCCACCGTAACTATTGATCTCACCCTGACCTCACCCCATTGTCCGGTCGCCGGCACTCTTCCCGGTGAGGTAGAGCAAAAGGTGAGATCGGTTTCCGGGGTGAAGGAGGTCAAGCTGGAGCTGGTGTGGGATCCTCCCTGGAACACCGACATGATGTCCGAAGAAGCCAAGCTTCAGCTGGGTCTCTTCTGAAACCGGCTTCGCTCAGGCGGGTCGAGAGGTCTCCTTGGCACGGCGAGACGTGCGCGGGTCCTGGCCCACGAGCCCACTGCACCGCAACGGGAGTCCCAATGGAATGGATTCATGTTGACATCAGAACAGCCGCGAGGGGACACGAACCCTTTTTTCGGTGTGATCGTGGGCATCGACGTCCTCAACCGACTCCGCATCGTTGCGGCGCCGGTCTGCGGGCGGGAGTTGGTTACTGTGGAGTTTCTCGGAGGAGAGGATGGAGAGATCTGTGAAAAGGGTGATGTCCCGTGCGGAGATGGACCTCGCTCTCGCCCGAATAGCAGGGGAGATCGTTGAAGCCAACTCCGATCTGGACCGGACCGTTCTGGTCGGGATCCGACGCCGAGGCGTGCCGCTGGCCAGGATTCTGCGCGACAAGATTGCGGCACTGACCGGTCACAAGCTGCCGCTGGGAATCCTGGACATCACATTTTACCGCGACGACCTCTCCCTGGTGGCGAGTCAGCCGGTGGTGAGAGCTTCACATTTGAACTTCGATGTCACTGGCAGGAGAGTGCTGCTGGTGGATGATGTTCTCTACACTGGACGCACCACGCGGGCGGCTATCGACAGCGTCATTGACTACGGGCGCCCCGAGAAGGTGGAGCTGGTGGTCTTGATCGATCGAGGGCGTCGGGAGTTGCCGATTCAAGCCGACTACATCGGCCAGCAGGTCGAAACCTCCCAAGACGAAGTAGTTGAGGTTCGCATCCCGCCCATCGACAACGGCAACGGGGCCGTTTACCTGACCACCAAAGAGTTCCTTCAACTGTCTGAGGACGGGCTGGGCTAGCCCGCATTTCTCACACTCGATCGTAGCGAGGCGGTGAAGATGCGCGTGGATACAAGGCGTCGCGACCGAGGGCCCCGCAGTCGCACTCGACAGTACGTCGAGGAGCCCGACCGAGCGCAACGCAGTAGACGCGGGCATATCCGCCGCCGTAGTAGATTGGGTGTGAGAAATCCGGGTTAGCCCCCTCGTCACTTGTGGTAGGGCCTGCCTCTCACCCTGCAGGCCGCTCGATACACCTGCTCGAGGAGCACAATTCGAGCCAGTTCGTGGGGCAGGGTCATCCGGCTCAGGGCCCAGTTTTCGTGGGCGCGCTCCTTGATCAGTTGCGGTGTGCCCAGGTATCCTCCGACCAGGAAGGTGATCTCGGAGACCCCACGGTTCATTCGCTCCTCCAGAAATGCCGCCACATCCCGGCTGGTCAACTGGCGGCCGGACTCATCCAGGCAGATCAGACAAGTGCACCTCCCCAGCTTCTTCTGCAGAAGTCGGGCTTCCCTGGCCATCTGAGCCGAAGTCTGGCGCGGGTCCCTCTTGCTCAGTTCCGGCACGGAGACGCGCTCCACGGATGAGAAACGTTGGAGCCTTTCCAGATACTTCTCTTCAAGCTGCAAGAGATTCGCATCTCTGGTCTCGCCGATCCACAAAAACCTGAGTTTCATGAGACTAGGTCAGGCGCTGAGGGCTCGAGGCTCGACGGCGATTCCGTCGCCCCACAGCTTCTCCAGCTTGTAGAAGTCCCGGGTCTGTTGGGAGAAGATGTGGACGACGAAATCGAGATAATCGAGCAAGATCCACTCGGCGTTTGCGTAGCCTTCCAGGTGGCTGGGAGAGAGATGTCGTTCTTTCCTGAGCTCGTGAACGATCTGATCGCAAATGGCTTGATTCTGTTTCCTGTTATTGCCATGGCAGATGACGAAAAAATCGGTGAAGGACGAGATCTCGCTGACGTCCAGGACGATCATGTCCTCCCCCTTCTTTTGGCTAATTGCCTGGCACACTCTTCCCAGAAGTTGCTTGACTTGGTCCATACAGTCGATGTTTGGAGATGAATTGAAGAACACTGGCCGAGAGGATGTCCGGGCCGGGGGAGTGCCCGCAGAGGATCGCCTCACGGATTGCAGTGGACTGGATGTCTGGAGGATTCAGTTGAATCAGAAAGGAACTCCGAGGCTCAATGGAGGGTCGGTCATTCTTGCTGATGACACGAACATTCCGTTTCAACTCAGCGCCTATCTCCACTTGATCCAGACTCACCTCAATGCCGGGCCGCTGCACAAAGATAAAGCAAAACCGTCTCAAGAGTGTATCATAATCTTCCCACAAGTGAATCTCTTTCAGGGAATCGCTGCCGGCAATGAAACAGTAGCTGTTTTCCGGGTAATGAGATGAAAAATGCTCCATCGTGTCAACGGTGTAGGACGCGCCCTGCCGCTGCAACTCCCAGGGACAGGCCAGCATGGCGGATTCGGCGGCCGTGGCCAGGGCCACCATGGCATAGCGGTAAAAAGGGTTGGTGATGGGAACCTCCTGCTTATGAGGCGGAAGGCGAGCCACCATGAAGAGAATCCGATCCAGCTCGAAGACACGCAACACTTTTCGCGCCACTTGGATGTGCCCTTGATGAATGGGGTCGAAGGTTCCCCCCAGAATGCCGATCTTCAATTCGGGTTCTCCTCCAGCTGTCGCGCCATGGCTTCTTTCAGTGCTTTGACCCCTTGGCCGGATACGGCCGAGATCGGGTAGCAAGGAAGGGAGCGGCGGCGGCAAAAGGAACGCAATCGTCCGAGTCTGGGCTCGTCCACCGAGTCCAGTTTCGAGGGCGCGATGATCTGGGCCTTTCGGGCCAGGGCCGGACTGTAGAGCTCGAGCTCTTTTTGAATCGTCCTGACTGATACAACCGGGTCTTCGGGTCCGCCGCCGCTCACATCCACCAGGTGAACCAGTAATCGCGTGCGCTCGACGTGGCGCAAGAATCGGTGGCCCAGGCCGCTTCCCCCATGCGCGCCCTCGATCAATCCCGGAATGTCGGTGACGACAAAGCTGGAATACTCGTCCCGAAAGACGACGCCCAGATGGGGTGTCAGAGTGGTGAAAGGGTAACTGGCGATCTCAGGGCGAGCGGCCGAAATGGCCGAAATCAATGTCGACTTCCCCGCGTTGGGGAGACCGATCAGGCCGACATCCGCCAGGATTTTCAACTCCAATATGAGGCTTCGGGTTTCTCCTGGCCGGCCTTTTTCAAAGCGACGAGGCGCCTGGCGGGTTGGGGTGGCGAAAGCCGCGTTTCCCCGTCCTCCTTTCCCCCCCCGAGCCACTCTGAGGCGCTGGCCAGGGCGATCCAGGTCGGCGATCAGTTTCCCATTCGTCTCTTCGATCACTTGAGTGCCCACGGGGACCTTGATCACGAGATCGACACCGTCACGGCCATGGCGGTTGTTGCCCGACCCGTGTCCGCCCCGCTGCCCTTTGAAGTACTTCTTGTATTTGAAAGGAAGAAGAGTGTTGAGGTGAACCGTCGTTTCCAGATCGATGCTGGCGCCTCTCCCCCCGTCACCGCCACTTGGTCCTCCTCTGGGGACATATTTTTCTCGCCGGAAAGCGAGACACCCATTCCCTCCATCACCGGCTTTGACGTAGATCTTGGCATAGTCGATGAACATCTATCGTCTCGGGTTGGAAAATGGCGTCTGGCCGGGCTTCTAGCTCCAGGGCGCCGACGGGAATAGTCGACGCCGCAGCATCGCCGACGAGTGCACGAGCCCGCTCAAACACGGGCGTCGACTACCTGGCTGCGAGAAATGCGGACTAGTTGGAGACAATGACGTGGACGAATTTGCCCTTGCGGCCCCGCTTCTGGAATTTGACGTGTCCGTGAGCCGTTGCAAAGAGTGTGTCGTCGTTGCCTCTCATGACGTTCAGCCCCGCTTTGAACGGCGTGCCGCGCTGGCGCACAAGGATCGAACCACTGGAGACAAGTTGCCCGTCGAAGCGCTTCACCCCCAAACGCTTGGAGTGACTGTCCCGGCCGTTCCTGGAGCTTCCCAAGCCTTTCTTGTGTGCCATCTTTATTTCCCCTCCACGGGTGGTGAATCGGGTTCGGTCGGCTTCCGCTTGCGGGATGGAGACTTCTTCCCAGCTTTACCCGTGTCCTTCCTGGTTCTTGCCTTTGCGGCTGGAGCCGCGGCCTTGGGCGGCGTGGCCTTCTTCACAACGGCCTTCTTCGCACCCGCCTTCTTCACAGATGTGGCCGCATGAGTGCCCGATTCCGGTTCAGATGCTTTCTTCTCAGCACCGGATTCAGGTGCGGTTACCGGCTTTTTCTCCTCCCTTTGCGGCTTTCCAACCTCAATCTCATCAATCTTGACAGCGGTGAAGAGCTGGCGATGTCCCGCCTTGCGGCGGTACATTTTGCGCCGCTTGAACTTGAACACCAGGACCTTCGAACCTTTTCCCTGTTCGACAATGGTCCCCACCACCCGCGCGCCCTGGACGGTGGGATCGCCAACCCGGCTTTCCTGCTCGTCACTGACAAAGAGGACCTCGTCGAAACCAATCTTCCCGCCGACTTCACCTTCCAGCCGCTCCACATGGATGAGGCTGCCCGGATTGACCCGGTATTGCTTGCCACCTGTCTGAATCACTGCGTACAAAACGGTCTCTCCTTCTTACACCGGTGACCCTTGAGCTTCGCGTCGCCCTTTCGGATGGCAACGAGCCTTCTCTTCTGAACCTGAAAACCCGCCTCTGTCATGAGCCGTCGCCGCGGAGCCGGGACCATTCCCGCTGACTGCGTTGCCCAGCCTCTGCCTCCTCGACGTAGCGTCCGGTACGACCTCGGGGGCGCACGGCCGTTAACAGTTTATCAGAGCGGCGCTTCCAGCGCCTCGCTGCAACCCCCCCATCAAAAAATGCGGATCAGCGGGCAATCGAAAAGAAAAAAGTATACCGCTTCCCCTCGAATTCTGTCAAAAAGATTGCGGTCCGCATTGGAGAGAAGGGAGGGGGTGGAGCGGAGCCGGAAGGAGTATACTGTCTCACCCATGGGGTTCGCCGACTTTTACCGCAGGCATCGACCGGTCATCTCCTTTGAACTATTCCCCCCCAAGACCGAACGGGGTTTGCGTCAGCTGGAAAGACGGCTGCCCAAACTGATCGCTCTCCACCCAGCCTTTATCAGCGTCACTTACGGCGCCCTGGGGAGCACTCGGGAGCGGACCCTCGATATCACCTCCCGCATCCAACACGAATTTGGCCAGGTGGCCGCCCACCACATCACTTGTGTGGGCTCCACCCGGGAAGAGATCCGCCGGAACTTGGAGAAGATCTCCCTCAGCGGAATCGACAACATTGTGGCTTTGCGGGGTGATCCGCCCCAGGGCCAGAAAGAGTTCAGGGTTCACGAAGGTGGCTACCCCCACGCTTCGGACCTGGTCCGGGACATACGAGCCAGGGGCGAGTTTGACATCGCCGTCGCCGGATACCCGGAAAAGCACGTGGAGGCTCCCGATTTCGAGACGGATCTCCGCCACCTGAAGACGAAAGTGGATGCGGGCGCGGATCTTGTCATCACACAACTCTTTTACGACAACCGCCACTACTATCACTTTGTCGAGAAATGCCGGGCGATAGGCATTACCGTGCCCATCGTTCCCGGTTTGCTGCCGATCCTCAGTTTGAGTCAAGTGGAGCGCATCACGGGAATGTGTGGTTCCACTATTCCGCCAAGACTTCTCAACGCTCTGCGCCAAGCCGAAACGGATGAGCGGAGAGTCGAGTTGGGTATTGCTCACATCACGGGCCAAGCCGTTGAATTGCTGAAGAACAAGGCCCCCGGCATTCACTTTTATGTCCTCAACCGTTACTTTCACATCGCCGAAATAATGGGGAGAATTCGAGGCCGGATCCGGGAGGGGGAGGAGGAGCCGAGCCGCCCGGGCGGAAAAAGGTCGAGCCTGTCCGCGGCCAAGTCATCCGGATGATTTTTCGGGAGGCCGGGTCTCCGGCTTATTCCGGGGGAGGTGGGAGGGAGGGCGTCTCTGCGAGGGCCGTCCCAGCCAGCGGAAACCTGAAAGCATCTCCTTGAAGGGTTTGAGACTGTTTTCCAGCGACTGCTCTTTGTCGGCAGCAAGGCTGAACATGGCGAAATAATGAGGCACCTCGGTAATGGCCACAATCTCCCCTCGCATCCCGGGGCAGATGTAAGAGCGGGCCAGGAAGGTTGGCGCCCCCTCCAGACCCAGGTCCAGCTCGCGCGTTTTCGGAAGCGGACACCGTCCCTGGAACTCTGCCTGGCTCTGCTCGATGAAGTCGATCAGAGTTTCATCTTCACCTCTTCTGACGATGCGTCCAAAGACCACAGTGGGGGAATTCCTCCAGGTCGTTCCCTTTTCATACATCACAAAATTGGCCAGTTGGGCCGCCGACCTGACGTCGATCACCCACTCATCCGGCTCGTTGATCAAAAAGGAGAAGCGATAGCTGGAAATGCGAATGCTGTTTCCCCCCTGGACGGAATGTGCTGTGCAGAGCAGGATCAACAAGGGAAGGAGTCTTCGCATGGAGAAGAGTCTACCACGCAATTGAGTTTCGATGAAGAGTCGGCTATCCTAGGGTCTCCACGGGTAAGGCAGTGACCGTACTGCGATTCCGGTAGGTGCAATAAAAGCTCTCCGGGGGGCGCGGAGCCGGCCGGGCCGCACAAAGGAAGCCTATGTCAGAGACCAGACTCGCCATCACCGACAATCGCACCGGGCGCCACTATGAGATTCCGGTGGCCGACGGGGTCATCCGCGCCATCGATCTTCGACAGATCAAGATGTCCGAGACCGACTTTGGCCTGATGTCCTATGATCCGGGGTTCACCAACACCGCTTCCTGCCGCAGCAAGATCACGCTCATCGATGGCGAAAAGGGGATCCTTCGTTATCGGGGCTATCCCATTGAGCAATTGGCCGGCAAGGTGGACTTCCCGACAGTGGCCTATCTGATCTTTTTCGGAGAGCTTCCGACGCCGGGCCAAAGTGCCGAGTGGACTGAGACGCTGGCGCGCCACGCTCTGCCCCCCGAAAACATCAAGGACATCATCAATGGATTTCCCCGGGATGCCTACCCGATGGCGATGCTGATGAGTTGTGTGGCCGCGCTTTCCGGGTTCTATCCAGAGGGAAGAGATCTGCGGGACCAGGAGAGCCGGCGCTTGCAGCTCTTTCGCCTGGTGGCCCAGGTCCCGGTCATCTCCGCCTACATCTACCGTCATAAGATGGGGTTACCTTACGTGTCGCCGAGCAGCGAGCTCGCCTACACGGAGAACTTCCTGGCCATGATGTTCCGCACCACTGACGCCTCCTATGCGCCCCCTCCGGTTTTCAGCCGGGTGTTGGATGTGCTTTTTGTGCTCCACGCCGACCATGAACAGAACTGTAGCGCCAACGCCATGCGCAGTGTGGGAAGTTCGAGAACAGACCCGTTTCTCGCTGCCGCCGCCGCCATCGGAGCTCTGGCGGGACCGCTCCATGGAGGCGCCAACGAGGCGGTGCTGAGAATGCTCCAGGAGATCGGCTCCAAGGACCAGATACCGAAGTATGTCGAACGGGTGAAGAAGGGTGACTTCCGGTTGATGGGCTTCGGTCATCGTGTCTACAAGAACTACGACCCACGGGCAAAGATCATTAAGGGTCTGGCCTATGAGGTTTTCGAGGTGACCGGTACCAGTCCGCTTCTGGAGATGGCCCTGGAATTGGAGAGGATTGCTCTCCATGACCAATACTTCACCGGCCGGAAATTGTATCCGAACGTGGACTTTTACTCCGGGCTTATCTATCAGGCAATGGGGTTTCCCAGCTGGATGTTTTCCGTCCTTTTTGCCCTGGCTCGGATGTCGGGCTGGATTGCCCAGTGGGAAGAGATGCTGCTCGACTCAGAGCAGCGTCTGGCCCGTCCCCGCCAGATCTATGAAGGTGCCGACCTCCGGAATCTAGCCACCGGGC
>JBHHYX010000052.1:0-18897 GCA_046757765.1 Acidobacteriota bacterium
GGGCCGACACAAAGCCGGTAATGGCAACCAAGTCACCACTTCAATGGTCGCTTGCCGGTATGAGGTTGCTCGCCAGCTGCTAGCGGACCGGCGGCAACCTTCGGATCCAGCGGAGACGGGAAACAGGGGCGTTGCTGACGGCCTTGAGCCGGTGGTGAAAGTAGGGCGACTTGTACTCGATGACCAACGGACTTTCGGGGTTTTTCAAGAAGGCCCAGTTTCCTCTCCGCGTATCCTGAACGCGAACGACCGTCACATCGACGGGTTCCTTGTCTACCAGCAGGGAATACCCCTCTTCACCCGTCACCTCCATCTTCAGCGGAGAGTTGTTCAAGGCGATCCTGGTCCTTTTGTTGTGGATCAAATCCCGGTAGATCCGGTTGGACAACCAGACGGTCGTCTGGCGAGGCGATTCGGAGTCCACTCCCACCTCGAAAAGCCCGGTGAGGGTGAACTTGACACTGTTCTGGACAGCGCCTTTGAAGAGGTGGACCGTACCCTGGTCGGTGGCCGACTCCCATTCAAAGACAATGTCCGGGCGGTAGCGTGCCAGCCGGATCACAAATTGGCTTGCCTTTCCTCCACTGGTGTTTTCGTAAATCAGGATGGTGTTGGATCCGATGGAAAGATCTCCGCCCACCAGGAACTGAACGGAAAGGAGCAGAGTCATGGCGACCACGCCAAGGATGCGCTTCACGTGGGATTCCACATACTTGCTGATGACGTCGGCTTCCAGATTCACTTCGTCCCCCGGCTCCAGTTGGGCAAAGTTGGTCACCTTCAATGTATGTGGGATGAGAGTCACTTCAAAAGAACCGGGCTCCAATCCGGAGAGCGTAAGGCTCACGCCATTGACGGCAATGCTTCCCTTCAACGTGCAGTAACTCAGGACCTTCTCGGGAGCGGAGAAGCGAATGATCCTTGAATTTCCTTCCTCCCGAACCTGCTGGACCTTACCCCTGCCGTCCACGTGTCCCTGAACGAGATGCCCACTCAGGAAATCGGCGATCCGTGCCGCCGGTTCCAGGTTGACTCGGTCGCCGGGCCGGCGCGACCCGAGATTGGTGAGCCGCAGGGTTTCCGGTGTGGCCTCGACCTGAAAACTCTCCGCGGCTTTCTCGACCACAGTCAGACACACTCCATCGATACTGATGCTGTCGCCTATCTTTAGAGCCGGCAATACTTCCTTACATCGAATGATCAGGACCGATCCCCGGGAGGATTGTTCTTCTCCAATGATTTCTCCCTGCTCGGATACGATTCCAGTGAACATCAGGTCATCTCCGTTCCTGGCCGCGATCTTTCCGAGAAGTCCGGATCAGGAGCGTTTGAGGCTCTCGACCTCTCCGGGGGTCAAGCGTCGAGAGGCTCCCGAGGCCAGCCTCTTCAGCGCTATGGGGCCGATCGAGATCCGGCGCAGGCGCATCACCCGGTGACCGAGAAGGTCGAACATGCGACGGATCTGGCGATTTTTCCCTTCCTTCAAAACGACTTCGAACCAGCGATTGTTGCCCTCCTTCAACAACTTGATCCGAGCAACGGTCAACGTCTCGCCGCCCACCCGTATACCCTGGCGGAGTCGATGCAATTCCCGGGGGCCGGGACGGCCCTGAACCTTGACCCAATACTTCTTTTCGAGTCGCCCGCCCTGAGTGAGCTTGCGGGTCAGTTCTCCGTCGTTGGTGAGGATCATCAAGCCTTCGCTCTGGAAGTCCAGACGACCGGCTGGATAGAGTCGGCGCGCCGACTTGGCCAATTGCGTCACAAAGCGGTTGTGGTGTGGATCAGAGACGGAACTGAGGACGCCTCGAGGCTTGTTGACAATGTAATATTCCAGGGGCTCCGGGCGGATCAGTTTGCCCTTGACCTTGACATGGTCCCTGCGGGGATCGGCTCGGCAGCCCGGGATCGTGATCGTACGGCCGTTGACGGTCACCAGCCCCCGCGAGATCAATTCTTCAGCCTTGCGCCGGGAAGCGATGCCGGCACGCGCGATGATTTTCTGGACGCGTTCTTTCACACCATCCCCGAACAAGACACCCATAAAGCCTGTGAGAAATGCGGGCTGGTTCGTCTCAATCCAAGTCGGAGAGAATCCCTTCGAATTCCTCCAAGGTCGGTAGCTCCGACAAATCCTTCAACCCAAAGTGAATCAGAAACTCTCTGGTGGTTCCATACATGATGGGCCTGCCCACAACCTTTTTTCGCCCTCGGATCTCGATCAACTTCTTCTCCAGAAGCGTCCGAATGGTGGACGTCCCCTTGATGCCCCGGATATCCATTATCTCAGCTAACGTAACCGGCTGTTTGTAGGCAATCACGGCCAGTGTTTCCAACGCCGCCAAAGAGAGTTTGGCCGAAGGCTTTGTTTTCAGGTAAGCCCGCACGACCTGGTGGTATTCCGGTCGGGTCGTGATCCGGTAGCCGCCCGCCACCTGCCTCAGCTCGAGGGCGTGTACGATCTGGCTCAGCCGCTGCGAAAGCTGCTCCAGCTCAAACTCCAGCTCTTGGACTGAACGGTTTGCAAAGACTTCCCTCAGGCTCGAAATGGTGACCGGTTCCCTGGCCCCGAAGAGCACCGCCAGAAGCTGGTTGGCAAATTCTTCTGTCAACATGCGACGATTCGAATGTCTTGGAAGAGGCCCTTTTGGAAGAGGCGTATCTCGCCGAGTCGAACCAGCTCCAGCAAGGCAAAAAGCGTGATCGCCATGTGGCGGCGCGAGAGCCGGCGACGAAAGAAGGCTGAAAAAAGCAGTTTCGGCTGAATCATCAAAAGGCGTCGCACTTCCGCGATCTTTTCCTCCAACGTGACCGACTCCCGTCTCACTTCCATCACGATCTCTTTCTTGAGTCTTTGGACGATGGCGTGAAAGGCCCGAATCAGATCGAACACTCCAGCCGCCACCAGTTCTTCTTCCTCTCTCTCGAATTCATTCGCACCTCTGAGCCACACTGAAAGTTCGACCGTTTCGCGGGCGTAGAGCATTTGGGCAGCGCTCTTGAATTTCTCGTGCTCCAACAACTGCTCCACCAGTTCTTCCCGAGGATCCTCAGTCTGCGACACATCCGAAGTGGGATCGGAGGGCAGCAGCATCCTCGTCTTGATCAGGATAAGGGTCGCCGCCATGACCAGGAACTCCCCCGCCAGGCTGATATTCAAGTCCTCCATCATCTCGAGGAATCTCAAGTATTGATCCGTGATCCTGGCGATGGGAATGTCGTAGACATCAATCTCTTCCCGCCGGATCAGATGCAGCAGCAAATCCAGAGGCCCTTCAAAGATCTCCAGTTGGATCTGGTAGGAGTCGGACACGGCGAGCGAATTCAACACGTCTTTCCTCCAGGGTCACCGGACCATGGCCCGTCCAAAACAACTACCGGTGTCAACTCGACCGTGGTCTTGACTTCCCTCACCCTCAGCGCCTCCCGGACTTTGCACTTCCGGATTGGGCGGCTGAGACGGGGTTGAGACGCCGCCCCTTCTTTGCATTCGGTCCGCTTTTCAGACCGAGAGATCGAAAAGCAAATCGCCCGCAGTCGGTCACTCATACTTTATCTTCATGGCCTGACGTACTTCGTCCATGGTCTGGGCGGCAATGGCTCTGGCTTCACGACTTCCCTCGATCAACGCCTCCTTGACCTGGGATGGATTCCTCTCCAACTTCCTTCTCTCTTCGTAAATGGGCTCGACCCGGGGCAGCAGGCGCTTCAACAACAGATTCTTGCAATCCACACAGCCAATCCCCGCACTTTGGCAGCCCTCTCTGACCCATTGCCGGCCTTCTTCTCCCGTGAAGACTCGATGATGATCGAAGACGGGACAGATGTCGGGGTTTCCCGGGTCGGTGCGGCGCTTTCGAGCGGGATCCGTCATCATCGTCAGGATCTTTTGACGGATCGTTTTGGGGTCTTCTGAAAGCTTGATTTCGTTGTTGTAACTCTTGCTCATTTTGCGACCGTCCGTCCCCGGAAGCCGGGGAGACAGGGTCAATTTGTGTCTGGGTTCAGGAAAAACGTGGCCGTAGAGATGGTTGAAACGGCGAGCCACTTCGCGACACAGTTCAATGTGGGAGACCTGATCCTCTCCCACCGGCACGACCTCCCCTTTGTAGATCAGGATGTCGGCGGACTGAAGCAGCGGATAGCCGAGAAACCCGTAGGTTGAGAGATCCCTATCTCGGAGCTGAAGGATCTGCTCCTTGTAGGTCGGAACGCGTTCCAGCCAGGGAATGGGACAGATGAGGGAAAACAAGAGGAGGAGTTCGGCGTGCTCCGGGACCAGCGACTGAATCATGAGAATGGATCGCTCGGGACTCAGACCCACGGCCATCCAATCCATGGCGATGTCGAGCACGCTCCCGGCGATGTTCTCGACATTCTGATACTCGGTCGTCAAGGCATGCCAATCCACGATTCCGTAGATGCAATCGTACTCATCCTGCATCGCCACCCAGTTGTCGAGGGCGCCCACAAGGTGTCCCAGATGCAAGGGCCCGGTGGGACGCATCCCACTGAAGACTCGTTTTTTCATGGGAGCAGATTTATAAAGCCAACCCCTGTACAAAGGCAAGTATGGGGCTGAGAATGATGTGGAAAACACCCGAATAGAGGAGCAGAATCAGGAGCACCAGGCTGTAGGGCCGCAGTCTGTTGAAAAAGACGGAGAGCGGTTCGGGCAGGATCCCCGCAAGAATCCAACTCCCGTCCAACGGGGGGATTGGAAGGAGGTTGAAAACAGCCAGAATCACGTTCAAGAGCAGGCCGAAATGCAAAAGACGATAAAGGGGGTTCAGAAGGGCGGTGCCAACAGCCGTTTGAGGCGTCCAAGAACCCACCACCATCTTCAAGCCAACCAGACACACCGCCGCAAGCAGCAGGTTGCTGAGGGGACCAGCCGCGGCAATCAGCAGATGATCCTGCTTGGGGTGTCGCAGATTTCGCACGTTGACGGGCACAGGTTTTGCCCATCCAAAAATGAGGCCGCCCGCAAGCAAGCCGACCAATGGAAAGAGAAGACTGCCAACGGGATCGAGGTGAACGAGAGGATTGAAGGAGACCCTTCCCAGAGAGCGGGCCGTCGAATCTCCCAGACGGTCTGCCACCCAGGCATGGCAGGACTCGTGAACACTCAAAGAGAGAAACAGGACAGCGACTTGAATAAGAATCAGACCCAGATCAATGTCGTAGCCCATGCTGCGATCATAGCACAGAGAACCGGTGCTATAATTGCCAGCCGATGGGAAACTCACTGTTTGACGCCACCATCTGCGGGTACATTGTGGGCTTGATCATGAGCCTGGTGGCGTTTGTCTCCAAGAAGGACTGGCTCTCCAAGGCCGCCATCCTGGTGATGGGCGTGGGCTTTTTTCTTCACACCACGTTTCTGGTCCTTCAGGGCGTCGCCAAGGCCCAGTTTCCGTTGACGGACTTGCGAGAAGAGCTGGCTTTCTTCGCCTGGGCGGTGTCCCTCTGCTTTTTTCTCTCCTACCTGCGTTATCGAATCAAGGCTTTGGGCCTTTTTCTGCTCCCGCTGGTGGCGGTTTTGATGCTGGGAACGGTCTTCATCAAGTCTTCACCCGTGCCCAAGGTTCTGGCAAGCTACTGGGTGTTCCTTCACACCACCTTTTTGATGCTTGCCTATGGGATGCTCTTTGTGACTTTTGTAGCCGGCTTCCTTTACCTCCTCCAGGAACGGGAATTGAAGAACAAGAAACCAAGAACCTTCTTTCACCGACTCCCCTCTCTGGTGCTTCTGGACGATCTTTTCTACAGATTCCTGGTGGCTGGCTTCTGCTTTATGACCCTGGGACTGTTGGCGGGGGTGGTGTGGGCGGAGAAAGACCTGGTCAGCGGCTGGCAGCGGGACCCGAGAGTCGTGTCTGCTTTGGTGACCTGGGGAATCTACCTGGTGTTGATCTACTTTCGAGTGACGGCGGGTTGGCGTGGGAAGAGGGCTGCGTTGTTGAGCATGGCGGGTTTCGTCTCCGCACTTTTTGCATTTCTGGGAGCGAATTATTTCGGGGGATTACACGCTTTCTAACCACAGAATTTCGCCTGGTCTGGTGTCACCTGGCTGAAAACACTCACCCCGGGGCACCCAACTGACTGGCGCTTGCCGTGGCTGAAGAAGGGCTTCATTCGAGGCGTCTGCTGGTTCCCCGCATTTGTCGTGAACGGTTGCAGCGAGGCGATGTAAGCAACTACTTGACAAAGACTTACGCCCGGTCTTCCGGACCGTCATGAGGACCTGGACGTGGAGCAGACCGGGACAGTGCGACGCAGTCGGCGCCGAGGGTACCGGTGTTGGCGTGGAGTGACTTCCGGGCGGATTGGGCAAATGCCACTGCCTGAGCCGATAGCTGGTCCGTGACTGGACCGGAAATTGCTAAGCAAAAGGGGAAAGCGGGAGAACGAGTGGCGATGGACAAACTAACCCTTGTTGGGCTCAGCCATAAGACCGCCCCCATCGAGGTTCGAGAGCGTGTCGCCTTTTCGAGTCAGCAACTACCCTCCGCCCTGCGCCAGCTCATTCAAGACAAGGCGGTTGAGGAAGGGATAATCGTCTCCACCTGCAATCGGGTCGAAGTCCTCGCCCGGACCCGTCAGGATGATCACGACGCCGACCCGCTCAAGAGCTTCCTCTACTCTTTTCACTCGCTGCGGCCGCCCCAGGTGGAGAACTATATCTACAGCTACCAGCGCGAGGAAGCGGTGCGCCATCTCTTTCGAGTGGCCTGCAGTCTGGACTCCATGGTGGTGGGAGAAACGCAGATCCTCTCCCAGTTAAAGAATGCCTACCGCCTGGCATTTGAAGCGGGAAGCATCGGCCGAACGCTCAAGAATCTGCTCCCCCGAGCTTTCTTTGTGGCCAAGCGCGTTCGCACCGAGACCCAGCTCTCCAAAGCCGCCGTCTCCATCAGTTCGGTAGCCGTTCAACTGGCCCGGAAGATCTTCGGAGATCTTTCCACCAAGTCGATCCTCCTGGTTGGGGCTGGAAAGATGGCGGAACTGGCGGCCCGCAAACTGGTGGAAGGCGGAGTGTCGGAGGTTTTTGTAGCCAACCGCTCGCCGGAAAAGTCTCATCGACTGGCCGCCAGCTTCAAGGGTTCTTCCATTCCTTTCGACGACCTGGATCGTTACCTGGTGACGACGGATATCGCGCTCGTCTCAACGGGCTCCCAATCGTTCATCCTGGACCGCGACCGGCTGCTTTCCGTAATCCGTCGCCGCAAGTACCGCCCTCTCTTCCTGATTGACATCTCGGTGCCCCGTAATGTGGATCCGCTGGTCAACGAGATCGGCAACATCTTTCTTTACGATATCGATGATCTACAGTCGCTGATCGAGTCGAAAATCGAAGAACGCCGCAGGGAAATTCAGATTGCGGAAGGGATTGTCCAACAGGAGGTGCAAAACTACCTGCGGACTCTTTCCTTCAATCACACCAACGGGCATCTGGTAGGTCAATTGCGAAACCGGGTGGAGCAGATCTGTCTGGAGGAGCTGGCGAGTCAGGCGAGCAGTCTGGACCCCGTCCACTACGCCCAGGTGGAGCGAATCCTGAGGAGGGCCGCCCGCCGCGTGGCCCATCCTCTGATCATGTCGATCAAGGCCGCGAACCCCGATCCCAGCCGCCGAATGCATCACATTGAGAGCATCAAGGAGGCTTTTCAGCTGGAAGAGGATTGATGAGAGAGTTGGTGCTTGGGTCCCGCGGCAGTCGTCTGGCTCTCTGGCAGTCGCGACATCTCCAGACCCGGGTCGAGGGACTGCACCCTGGCCTTCAGGTTCGGCTGGAAGTGATCCAGACTTCCGGCGACAAGATGAAAGAGGTGGCCCTGGCCGGGGCCGGCACCAAGGGTGTGTTTGTCAAAGAGATTGAAGAGGCCCTCCTGGATGGCCGGATTGATTTGGCCGTCCACAGCTTGAAGGACGTCCCCACAGAGCTTCCCGCCGGTCTCGAACTGGGGGTCATTCTCGCTCGCGAGGACCCCCGAGACGCTCTCGTGGGCCGACGCGAAATCGACTCGCTCGAGGACTTGTCAGCGGGCAGCCGGCTGGGCACAGGCTCCCTTCGTCGAAGCGTCCAACTGTGGCATCTGCGAAGCGATCTGTGCATCGAGCCCCTGCGAGGCAATGTGGATACGCGCCTCCGCAAGATGCGTGACAACAACCTGGACGGGGTCATTCTGGCGGCTGCCGGACTCAAGCGCCTTGGCCTGGGCCGTCAAATCAGCTACCTCTTCCCGATTCGAGAAATGATTCCGGCTGTGGGCCAGGGAGCTTTATCAGTGGAGATTCGCCGCCACGACGGCCGTGTTCGGCGGCTGTTGGAGCCTCTGGAAGATTCCGACACCCGGGCTTGCGTCGAGGCGGAACGAGTGTTTCTGAGTCGAATGGGTGGCGGTTGCCAGGTTCCCATGGCAGCTCATGCCCGGTTTCATGACGGCGAGGCGCTTTTTTCCGCCATCGTGGCCGGTCCTTCCAGTCACCGCTTGGTGCGCGAGAACTACCGGGGCAGCCGCGAGGAACTGGCCGACCTTTGTCTCCACGCCGTCCAGTCTCTCCTCGCTAACGGGGCCGAAGAAATGCTTCAGGAACTGGGTTGAGAGATGGGAAACAGCCTCGGTGGACGCACTATTCTGATTACTCGAAGCCAAAGCCAGGCCGCCCCCCTTCGCCACCTTCTACGGCAGGCCGGGGCGCATGTGCTGGAAGTGCCCACTATCGAGATCCAACCGCGACTCGATTCCCGCGTGGACATCGCCATTCACAACCTCCGGGAGTATGACTGGCTCCTGTTTACCAGCGCCAACGGAGTGGAAGTCTTCCTCCGGCGCGCGCAGCAGTTGGGAGGCCTGCCTGTGTCTCCGGGGCGACCCAGGCTGTGTGCGATTGGACCGGCAACTGAGCGTCGCATGGAGGATTTCGGACTGCAAGTGGACCTGGTCCCGCGGTTGTTCCAAGCCGAGGGAGTCTTGGAGGATCTCCTCAACCACCATCAAGGGAAGGTAAAGGGCTTGAAGATCCTTTTGCCCAGGGCCAGTCGCGCTCGCGAAATTCTCCCCTCTGAGTTGCGCCGACAGGGCGCTCGGGTTGATGTCCTTGAAATTTACGACACCGTCCCACCCGGGGGGAGCCGCCAAAAGCTGAAGCGAGTCCTGGAAGGCCGCCCCCCCGATCTGGTCACCTTCACCAGTTCCTCCACTGTGGACAACTTCGTGGCCCTGGCGGGAGAAACAGCTCAACTGGAACACCTCGACTGCGCTGCCATCGGGCCCGTCACGGCCTCCACCGCAACCCGTCACGGCCTCCGAATCGTACTTCAGCCGGAGAAGTCGACCATCCCAGACCTGGTCGATGCCATCCAGCGCTATTTCAGCTCGGAAGGGGCCGTTTCTATGACCTCCCTTTGAGCGGAGATCCCCAGCTCCTGGTGTTATCGACACCCATCTTGACCCCCATTTCATTACTTGCTACACTCGCCTCGAGGTGCTGGGCCAGGTACGATAGGTATGGTGCAAGGCGCTGGGGCGCAGGATTTGTTCTTTCCGATCCCCGGCAAAGGCGCCCAGAAGAGAAGATCGCTGCCGGCCCCGGCCACAGTGCCGCGGGAGAGTTCTCGCCCCCGCGATCAGGGCTCGATTCAGTTCGGGATAGGGAAACGGAATGAGGGGAACCTTTCGCGCTCCCCACCGGTTTCGCGCATCTTTGAAAGGGATCTCATTCATGTACCGTGCAATCGTCTTCTTGTGGATCGCCTGTTGGACCCTCCAGTACGGACAGGCTCAGCTGGCGGTTGAGCTGGTCTCCTTTCCCCCTTCGGGCCAACCGGTGGGAACCCGGGTGAGCTGGAGGGCCAGCGCTCCCGATGTGCAGCAACCCTACTTCCTCTTCGAGGCTCGCCTGGATGGCGGGCCGTGGCGACTCGTGCGGGATTACTCTGCCAACCCGGTTCTGGATTGGGTGACGATCGAAGAAGGCTCCTACGAAATGCGGGTCCGCGCCCTGGACCTAGCGAGCGGAGAGCGGGGACAGACCAGCCGGTCCTTTGATATCCAGGCCCTTGCCGGGCCGACTGTCCAACCCACCTCACACCCCCTGGTGGCCCTCTACGGAGCACCAGCCTGTGCGGAAGGACGCGTCCGCGTGCGCTTCAGAGTTCCAGACACGCCGACCACCTGGCAACACACTCCCTGGAAGACCTGTCAGGGCAAGAGCCTGCATTTCTATGTGGCGGGCATGCTGGAAAACACCTCCTATCAGGTTCAGCAGGAATCGCTGGCAGCGGGTCGTCTGGAGCGAGGACCGGTTCTGACTTTCCAAACGGGGACTGCTTCCCCGGCTCTGCCGGCAAAGGGAGTGACCAATCCGCCGGACCGGCAGACCGACGCCGCGGAGGGAGTGCTGCTGGCTTCCCTGCGAAAAGTGCAAAGCCTGTGGTCGGTTCCCGTGGCCACAGACCTGCTGGGACGGGTGATCTGGTACTACGACCCTCCCGGTTTCATTGGCTCCATCCTCATGCGTCCCCTGGAAGGGGGAAATATGCTCTTAACCACAGCGGATCTGCAATCCACGCTGCTGCCCCTTTTCCGGGAGGTCGATCTGGCCGGCAACCTGATCCGGGAGACCTCCAGCATTGCCATCAATCTGCAACTGGCCGCCCGGGGTGAAGATCAGGTCACGGTCTTTCACCACGACGCCATCCGCCTTTCCAACGGGTACACCGCCGTTCTGGCTGAGATCGATCGCATCCTGACCGACGTTCAGGGGCCCGGACCGGTCAAGGTAGTGGGCGATCTGATCCTGGTGCTGGACGAGAACTTTCAGGTGACCTGGACCTGGAATGCTTTCGAGTTCCTGGATCCGACGCGCAAGGCCGTGCTGGATGAGGAGTGCCAGCTGGATGTATCCTCTGCTCTCGGGGACGGGCCGATTCCCTGTAAGGACTGGACCCATAGCAACGCGCTGCAGTACCTTCCCCAGGACGGGAACCTCCTGCTGACGGTCCGCCATCAAGACTGGGTGGTCAAGGTCGATTACCGGGACGGCGCCGGGACCGGGGAGGTGCTGTGGCGGATGGGACCGGAGGGGGATTTTACCCTCCTCTCGAGCGATCCCTGGCCCTGGTTCTCCCATCCCCATGACATGGAGTTTGATGGGGGCCAGTGGGTGGTCTACGACAACGGAAACACCCGCCGGGCCCAGCTGGGACCCACCGCCCACAGCCGAGGACAGGCCTACCTGGTCGATGAAGAGAATCGCCGCGCTATCCTGGTGCTGAACGCGGACCTCGGGTATTACGCCTCCCGGCTGGGAAGCGCCGAGCGGCTCTCCAACGGCAACTACCACTTCCTGAGCGGGGGAGGAGTGACGCTCCCAGACGGAACCCACATCAACCAGCACATCGAGCTTCTCCCCAGCGCAGAAAAGAACTATGTTCTGACCTGGGAACAGGAAGCCTATCGATCCTTCCGGATGAAATCCCTCTACTCCCCGTGAGCCGCCTCGCCTACCCAGTCCACATCCGCATCCCCCTGGTGGAAGCGCACCAGTCACGGCTGAACCTGCGCTCATGCAGGATTCAAACCGACCACCGACACAGAGCTGGTGGAGCGAGGGGCCGGTTGTCTGAGTCCGGTCGTTGGAACGACCAACCGGCGGCACTGCCGGGCGGCCCTCGATCGTGCTGGATGAGACGCTCCCCTTCAGGAAGGCTTGAAAACCACGTTGACCACCAGCTCTACGTCGACCGTCTTCCCTCTCGAAATGGCGGGTAGAAACTTCCAGGAGTTCTGGACGGTCTGGAGAGCCAGATCGTCGACCTCGCTGTTGACTCCGTCGATTACTTTCAGGTCCAGAACCCCTCCAAGGGCCGTCACCCGGGCCCCCACCTTGACCACCACCGGTGCCGGCAGCTGCACCCACTTGGTGGGAAGCCGGGGAGCGGGATTACTCAGGAGCACCGGGGGAATGGGATCCAGGTCTGGAAGACGGCGTTGCATTTCCTTGGCTTTTTCGCTGCCCGGTTCATAGAGCTTTCCGTAGCCCCGCCAGAACCCAGCGTCCACCAGGGCTGCCTTGGGCGAGTCGGAGTCCAGATCGATTTCGCCGATCTTGATGGCGACGAGATCAAAATCCTCACCGGAGATGGGCTCTAACTCCACCAGACGGGAACCCAGACGAAGATAGACTTCTCGGGGCGGGGTTTCGAGCTTGAAGTTGCCCAGGATGTCGTAGCCCCGATACTGCTTGGGATCCAAGAGATCGGTGGCGCGGTAGATTTCTCCCGACGCACCCGGCTCTTCATTCCGGATCAGGTGGCCCCGGTAAGACCTCCCGCCAGAGTCGATCACGAGCAGGTTGGGGGCCTCGATCAGCTCAAAGGTGTCATCCAGATTAATGTAATTGAGAATCACCTTTTCCGAGCTGGCCAGCTCAGCCGTGATGATGCGCTTGTCGGAAAGGTACAAGAAATGCCGGCTGGACGGCCCCTCATCCGTTTGCCCCATCACCGGTTGAGCCATAACCAGCACAGAAAGGAACACAGGCTTCAGGATTCGTGGCCCCTTTCGACGTTGCCTCACGACAATATTCTATACGCTGTCGGTGGCCACTTCCTCAGAAACTTTCTCCCAGCCGCCTCCCGAGAGCCGGACGGCGGCACTTCGAAGCCCGAACGGGTGCTCAGCCTGTCCGGCATCTCTCCCGCCATTGAACCGTTGCGAGGCTTTCTGGCATCATTTGAGAAGGAGATTACAATTGCCCAGTCTGGGAGACCGAGTTGTTAAGCTGACCTGCTACCTTTGGATGGTTGGCCTTCCCTGCCTGGCAGCCGTTTCTTCCACCGAGACCCGTTCCTTCCCAGCCGCTGAGGATGACACCCTGATCATCCAGAACGACTACGGCAGGGTGCGGGTGGAGGTGTGGGACAATCCCGGCGTAGAAGCCCGAATCCGCAGAATTGCTCGGGACGATCCCCATCTTCAGAATGTGCGTGTCGTCTCCCAAAAAAGTCAGAACAAGATTTACTTCAGCTCCTACTTTTACGACTACGATTCAGAGTCGGTCTACTTGAATATCCAGGTACCGAGGGCCGTCAACGTCGTGGTTTGGGGCGCCAATCCGGCCGTGGAGATCAGTGGGGTGCAAGGATACGTGCGTGTCTATACTCAAACCGGTCTCATCACGGCTAAGAATCTCGTCTCCTCTGTTTCGCTGACGACTGAAAGCGGCGACATCCAGTTTCGATCCCGCGGCCAGTTCCAGCGGGACCTGCGGATGGAGTCCGTCTACGGGAACGTTCAGTGCGTTTTGGGTCGCGGTCTCAATCTGCGCGGCTGGGTTCGCTCCGGCGGCCGGCTCTCCTGGAATGGCGAAGTTGAGCTGTCCCAGGGTCAACTCGAGAAGCAAGTCGGGGTGGGGGGGCCGCTTCTCTACGCCGCCAGCATCCATGGGGGCGTTTCCGTTAGATTGGATTTGGATCCGGACGCGTCTTCGGCGGTAATCCCGCCTCAGCCTCGGCCCCGGATCGAGGCTCAACAAGAGCGGGATGAGGCCCAAAATACCAGCAACGACCTGCCTCCGGCCACGCGGCCCTCTTCTCAAACGAGCCGCCCCTCGAGCCAACCGGATTTCGTCCCCGGACACGGCACCCAAGGACTTCCTGCAGACCAGGGGACGGTTTACGTGCCCAGCAGTGGCCCGGTCTACACCGCTTCATCCTCGGGCACCGTGGACAGCGGCTACGCCTTGAAGGTCGACGTCAACTGGATCTATCTCAATGCCTCGGTTCGAGACCGTCGCTCCAATCGCAGCGTCGCCAATCTGCGCAAGGAGGACTTTCTGGTTCTTGAAGACGGCCAGCCTCAGACGGTGGAGAAATTCGAGTCGAACGATGCTCCTTTCAACCTGTTGCTCCTGTTGGACGTGAGCGGCAGCACGCGGTCCTATATGGGCTTGATCAAAGAGGCTTCCATCGAGTTTACGCGCCAGATCAAGTCCAACGACCGGATCGGAATTGCGGTCTTCAATTCGAATACCCGCCTGATCCAGAGATTCACCAATGATCGCCAGCGCGTGGCTCATTCCATTCGGCGGGTTCGTTCCGGGGGAGGCACCGCCTTCTACGACGCCCTGGCCACGTCGATCGAGGATTACATGTCCGGCATCGAAGGCCGCAAGGCGATCGTCGTCTTCACCGACGGAGTCGACAATCAGCTCACCGGAGACTGGTCTTCGGGATCGCAAACCACTTTCCCGGAGCTGTACCGAAGCATTCAGGAGATCGATTCCATTATCTATACGATTTTTCTGGACACGGAGCGTGGCTCAGCCCGGAGTATTCCCTCCAGGCGGGGCGGAAGCGTGATCGACATCTTGGGAGACATTCTGAGGAAGAACCCGGGAGTCTCTTTTCCGGGAGGAGGTGGGGCGGCCTACGCGGAAGCCCGCGAACAGTTGAGGAGGATCGCCGATCAGACAGGTGGCCGGATGTACACTCCCCGAAACATCCGTGACCTGACCCACGTGTACTCGGAGATTGCCGACGACCTCCGGATTCAGTACACTCTCGCCTACAACTCAACCAATTTAGAAAATGACGGCAGCTGGCGAGAGGTCAAGGTCCGAGTCCGAAACCGCTCCGATCTGGCCGTCCGAACCCGCCGGGGCTATTACTCCAAAGGGGGAAGGCGCCAGCCTTGACCGGTTCAGAACAGTGATTCCGGCTCACGAGCGAGGGGGGCTGTCCCGGGGGCTGGGACCAGGATCTTGTGGGGTGCCCGGTCTTCAAAGGCCACCGCGACGGGAGTCCTCCATTGCCCCCGCTTCAGACCGATGCGATAGAATGATCTGTGATGAAGAGGAGTGCCGCTCGACAAAGGCTTCTGTTCTGGGGTTCTTACGGGCTGATGGTGGTGGGCGCCGCGGTCCTGGGCGGGCTGGGGGGCATGCTCCTCGGTTACTCCATTGATCTTCCTCAGGTCGAAGAACTCCAGCAGCTGCGTCCCAACGTGGTGTCCGATGTCTTCTCACAAGAGGGTCGGGTGATCGGGCAATTTGCGCTCGAGAAGCGTCTGCTGGTGAGCTACGATCAGATCCCGGAGACCTTGAGGCATGCCATCCTTGCCGGCGAGGATTCCGATTTTTTTGAACACACCGGGATCGATTTCCAACGTCTTTTCATCACCGCTCTACGAGACATCTTCCTGGGGGAGCGGAAGGGAGCCTCCACACTGACGATGCAGCTGTGCAAGCTGCGCTTCACCAGTTCGGAAAAGCGACTGGAGCGCAAGATCAAGGACATGCTGTTCGCCATCGAAACGGAGAAGAAGTTTTCCAAGCAGCAGATCTTCGCTCTCTACGTGAATCAGATCTACATGGGACACGGGACCTATGGGTTTGCCGCCGCGGCCGATTTTTACTTCGGCAAGAGCCTGGAGCAGTTGAGCGTGGCCGAGTGCGCGCTTTTGGTCGGCATTTTGCGATCTCCCGAACGGCTTTCTCCCATCAAGTACCCGGATAAGGCCCTGCGACGAAGAGCCTACGTCCTGGGGCGAATGTACGAAGAGGGATACGTTGACGGAAAAGTGCTGAAGGCGAGTCTCGAGGAGCCGCTCCGGATCCATAACAAAGAGCAAGAGAACCCGTCGGCCTACTTCGTCGAATGGGTGCGCCGCGATCTCGGAAAGAACTACTCCACCGAAAGGATCTGGAAAGGCGGGCTGAAGATCTACTCGACCCTGGATGAGCGGATGCAGAGGGCGGCCAGACAGGCGCTGCGCCAGGGCCTGAAGCGTTTCGACAAGAAATCGCGGCCCTGGGAAGGCCCCGAGGAAAACATTCTGGATCAGGGCGGAGACCTCAAGACCTACCTTCATCCGGACTGGAGGCAGCTCTTCGCTCCGGGCCAAATGGTGCATGGTCTGGTTCTCCATTCGGAGGCACGAAAGGCCACGGTGAAGTTCGGCGACTATGTGGCCCAAATCGGTCCCAAGGAGATCCAATGGACGGAAAAGAAGCGTCTCGACCGGGCCCTTCGGCCGGGGGATGTCGCCCTTTTTTCGATCGGCAGGATAGATGAGGCCCAAAAAACCATGCAAGTCTCCCTGGACCGGGTTCCGGAAGTGCAGGGGGCACTGCTGGCTCTCGACAATAAGACAGGAGCCATCAAGGCGATGGTGGGCGGTTTCGATTTTCAGTACAGCAAGTTCAACCGCGCCACCCAGGCACTCCGCCAGCCGGGTTCGATCTTCAAGCCTTTCACCTACGTCGTTGCCTTGGAGGAGGGGAGATCTCCTTTTGACCTGGTTCTGGACACCCCGGTCAGTTTTGTGGATGCCCTGGGGCGCCCTTACGCGCCAAAGAACTCGGATGAGAAATTCAAGGGTCTCATCCCTCTCTATCAGGCTCTTGCAGAATCACGCAACGTGGCAACGATTCGCCTGGCCAATGCTCTGGGCATCGAGAAGATCATCGCCATAGCCCACCGTTTCGGGATCAACCGCGACTTTATTCCCGTTCTCCCCATCGCCCTTGGAGCGGGTGAAATCACGCTCCAAGAGATCTCTTCAGCTTTCAGTGTGTTTGCCAATCATGGCGTGCGAGCCAAGCCCTATTTCATCAGTCGAGTGGAGGACTACAACGGGCTGACGCTGGAGGAACACCAGAGTGAGTTCGAACAGGTCATTTCCCCCCAAGTCGCCTCCAAGATGCTCTACCTGCTCAGGCAGGTGGTCATCAGGGGGACGGCCCGTCGGGCCCGCGTCCTCAACCGGCCGATTGTGGGAAAGACCGGAACCACCAATGACGCCACCGACACCTGGTTCGTGGGCCTCACTCCACGAATCACGGCCGGCGTTTGGGTGGGATACGATGAAAAAAAATCTCTGGGCGAAGAAGTCTTTGGCTCCAACCTTGCCCTCCCCATCTGGATCGACTTCATGCAACAGATTCTGAAGGACGAGCCTCCTGAAGCCTTCCAGGACATCTACCATCCGGATGCGGTTGAAATGGCACTGCTGGAAAACAAAGCGAAGCTCGCGAGGAGCGCCACCAAGACCATTACGGTGGAAGAAATTCCACCGCCGGCCGTCACAGAGGAGGACTCCCCCTCTACCGACACGCCTCCGCCCCCGACAGCAGGACCGAAACCTCCCGCTCGACCGGATTAGCTGCCTACCGCCGAATTCTGAGAATTTTGCTCAGATATGTTGCACTGACGACATGCGCGCCGTTGGCCATACCGTGTCAACTGAACCGAAGCGTCAGCGCCCGGCCAATCCGGAGGGCCACTCACTGACGTTCGTGGTTCAGTGACTTGGCGCCAGAATCGCTCAACCCAGGGGATCAAGATTTCCGATATTCTTTGGCTAGGGAATTCCTAGTTGATTTCCCCGCTGAGTGCGTTGCCCGGCCCCGGCCTCCTCGATGCAGCATCGGGTACGAATGCGGGACGCTTCCTGGGTTTTGCGACAACCCCCCATCAGAAGTGCGGGTGAGAAAACCCGTCAAGTGGTGCGGCTTGTGATGAGTTCCGGAATCCTCAGGAGCGCCTCCCGGTAGATGGAGTCGGGAAAGCCGTGAAGACACTGCCTGGCCTTGGCAGCGTGCCTCTCCGCCAGGTTCCGGACATCGGTCAGAGTGTCATAGGCGCGCACCAATTGGATAATCTTTTCCTTGTTCACATCGCTGAGATCGCCGTTTCCGACCACCTCACGGATGAAGTCCCGGTCGCCCCGATCAGCCCGCTCCAGCAGATAGATGATCGGCAAGGTCACTTTCCCTTCCTCCAGGTCCTTGAGCACCGGTTTTCCGAGGACCGCTTGGTTGGATGTATAATCCAGAAGGTCATCGGTGAGCTGGAAGGTGATCCCCAGGTCAAGACCATAGGTTGCCAGCTTTTCCTCTGCTCCCGGGCCCGCACCCGCAATCATGGCTGCTAGGCGACCGCAACCGGAGAAGAGAGAAGCCGTCTTGCCCCGGCAGATGGCCATCTGCTCTTCAGCAGAGACGTCGGTCCGGCCGTTCTTCTGGAGTTGGATCAGTTCGCTCTCGACCATCCCCCGAGTGATCTCGATCAACACATCCAGCACTCCAAGATTCCTGAGTTGAAGGGCGATCTGAAACGAGGTCATATACATCCAGTCACCCATGAGAACGGTGATCTGGTTGCCCCACCGGGAGTTGACGGAAGGCCTTCCCCGGCGCACATGGGCGTGATCGATGATGTCATCGTGCACCAGCGTGGCTGCGTGGATCAGCTCCACCACACCGGCCAGCTCAATGGCGAGCTTCCCCTCAAAACCGCACAGTTTCGAACAAAGCAACAGGACCGCGGGCCGCAAGCGCTTCCCCCCGCTGCCGTGCAGATACTTGTTGATGTGGTCGATGAGAGGAATCGCCGAATGGGTCAGGTCCTTCACCCGAGCCTCAACTGCCGCCAAATCCTCGCGAACCAGACCCAAGATATCCTTTTTTGTAAGAGCCTCTGTCGATGCCAGCTTCATGCCCATCCGCTCGCGATAATAGCAAGTCGCCATGGCAGTGGCAACCGGGCGTGACCCACACTTTTCCTTTCTCCGGCCCGCTCTTGACCCACCGGCCGGAAAGGGGGAAGCTTCGGATACGCTCGGTGGCTTCGCGTACGGCCGTGAGGAACGCCTCGCCAGCCCAGGCCTCTGAGCCTCGTAATAGCGTGCCGACTCGAGCAGTTCCCTGTCTGGCCTCGGGATGGAACCCAATCGCCTTCATCCGATGTGTCTGTCGATCTCCTCAAAGACCTTCTCAGCAGGGACGAGATCCACAGCCCTGTCATCTATCTCCCTGCAACGCCGACGGATTTCTTCCATCCACTCCGGACTGACCTCGAACTTCTCGTGGTCGAGACTTTCGAGC
>JBHHYX010000053.1:0-18680 GCA_046757765.1 Acidobacteriota bacterium
CGGCGGAGGACGCCGATGACCCGGCCCTGAATCTGCACGTCCTTGGCCGGCACCACGATGGGGGCCATGCGGGCGTTGGCGGGTTGCAGGCGCACCGTCCCGCCTGGCTCCCGGAAGAAGCGTTTCAGGGTGGTCTCCTCGCCGCGCACCAGCGCCACCACAATGTCGTGGTTGTTGGCATTTTGGGTCTGCTCGACGATGATATAGTCGCCGTCCAGGATGTGGTCGTCCAGCATCGAGTCGCCTTTGATTTCCAGCACGAAGACGTTTTTCGAGCGGGTAAAATCCGCCAGCGAGATCGACTCCGGGTTTTGGACCGCTTCCACCGGTTGCCCGGCGGCGATCCGCCCCAGCAACGGCAGTTCGGTGGCGTGGCGGGCAACCTGCTCGCGCACCGGCCGAGGCAACTGCATCACCTCGACCGAGCGGCTCTGGTTATAGGCCCGGCGGATGAAGCCCTTGCGCTCCAGCGTCTGCAGGTGCTTGTGCACGGTGGCGAGTGAGGTGAGCTTCAAGCCGTCGGCAATCTCTTCAAAGGAAGGCGAGTAACCGTGTCGATTAATGAAGCCGACCAGGAAATCCAGCACCTGCTTCTGCCGCCGCGTCAACGCCATGGTTGCGCTCCTTGAACCGAGCCTGGTTGAGCCCGGGTATCTTTCCCGCCGGTCGGCTCCTACCCGCGCCCGCAGTATAGGCGAATAAAAGGCGAATTGTCAAGGCTTTTCGCGATTCCGGAATGATCCTTCACGTTCCAGTGTGACCCGGCAAGGAGCCGTGCCACCTGCGCCGAGACCTCCCAAGACGGAACTCTGGGGAAACCGCAGCGTGTCTGCGCCGCCGAAAGCAGGAACTTACTCTTGTCTAGACCCGATAGGCGGGTGCGGTCTGGGGGGAGAACACGCCCGATTTGAGCAGCACCATCAGGAGGGCAAAGTCGCCGGTTAACTCGCAGGCGGCGACCAGGACAATCATCCAGGTCCACTGCGTCCAGGTGTGAACAAAGGAAAACAAGAGAGTGCCCGCCAAACCTACCAGTAGAACCACTCCGATAAAAACGAAAGCATAGGCGCCGCGAAGCAGCAGCCGGACACTCTCCCTAGCAGCCGGGGCTCGCCGAGTCATAAGATATAGATAGCCACCCAACAATAGAAGATTGATCACGAGAAACAAGTACTCGGCGTTCATCAGCAACACAGGTACCGCCTCGCCCCGCAGTTCCCCTAGGGCCAACGAAAGCGTCGTGCCACCCAGGGCAGCATAGGTTAGACAGAGCACAGGGAGCAGCGCGGTGCTCCAGAAAGGGATGGACGGCGACGCCTTCATCACGAAGCCGTCGTAGAACATGATAAACAGGGCAGACAACGCAGCCAGGGTATCGATAATGACCTTACTCTGTGCGCCCAGTTGCCAGTACGGTTCGAGAACGCCGGGGAAGAGAGCGAGGAATCCGGTCACGGCTAGCACTCCTGTGGACCACGTGCCGCGAGCAATCCAGGAGCGGTCGGGGCGCATCGCGGCTCGCCAGAAGCGAGCCGGGCGTCCCAGATACAGCAGGTGGGCGGTGTTTTTTCCGACCATCACGATCAGATACCCCACCAGCACGCCCAGCTCGTTCCGGGTCAAGAGAGAGACCAGGAAAAGCCCCGCCCCGATCTCACCCGAGAAAAAGGCGGTGCCGATCAGCCAGTTCCACCAGGTTTGCCGGTGGTAGCCGAAAGCGAACCGATGGGGGGCAAAGGGAATCTGAGGCAGTGTGCCTGCTCTGGTCGTCGTTCCTGGTGGCATAGTCATTTCCTCACCCGACGCCCACCCGGAAGATAAGCTTGAGCTTGCCGTACTCCATTCCCGGCGGGCCGGCTACTACTCCAGGTAATAAACGCTCGGGGCGGTGTGGCACTCTGGCAGCAGCGTGGAGCCACTCCGCTCTCGAATCAGACGTTGTAGCTTTCCATCTTCCTCATCCAGATCGCCAAAGATCCGGCATTCGGTAGGGCAGGTGATCACGCAGGCGGGTTCCAGGCCCTGGTCCACCCGATGCGCGCACAGCGTGCACTTGGTATTGGTACCTTCCTCGAACCCAGCAAATTTCACCTGCTCAAAAGGACTGAGCGCCCCCCCGCCGTAGCCGTTCTGTAGAAGCCCTTCTGCAATGAAATGACGGTTCAGGTAAGGGCAGGCAACCGCGCACGCACGGCAACCAATACACTTTTTCTGATCGACCATGACGATGCCGTCGGGCCGGATGTGGGTGGCACCGGTGGGACAAACCCGTTCGCAGGGAGCATCCTGACAGTGGTTGCACAGGACAGGCAAGAAAGTCCGCTTGGCGTTCGGGTATGTTCCCACTTCGCGTGTGATTACCCGGGCGAAATGCACACCCGGCGGGGTCCCGTTCTCCTGCTTGCAGGCCAGCGTACACGCGTTGCAGCCGACGCAGCGTTTCAGATCGATGACCATCCCCAGTCGCATCGCAACTACTCCTGTGCCGTCTCGCGCTAGCCGCCGTGCAGGTGGCGCAGGATTGCCATCGTCATCACCTGTTCTCCTCCTTTGAGTGGCCTGTCCAACTGATCGGCGCGCACGCGTAGACCGTCGACCACGATGGCGTAGTCGCCGCGCAACTGGCCGTCCGAGACCAAGTGGTCGTAGAGATTGCTGCCATCCACTGTTTCCAGGTCTCGCAGCAACTCAGCTACCGTCGTCGTTTCCAGCTCTACGCTGCGCCGGCTGAAGCCCAGCAGCTTCCGCGTCATTCCCAAGGCGGCGATATGTATGGTGGGCACGGTCTGCCTCCTTCCCCTCCTACGGCTGCACTGTCTCCAGCCGTACGCGTGCGCTTGACTCTAACCCTCCGGTGGCACTGTCCGTATACTGTATCGAACCCGTCAGCAGCCGGTTGAAGTGACTCCCCTTCCGGTTGACATTGGAATGGGGTACGAATTCCCGGCTGATGGCATTGCTGACCCCCAGCACCTGCGGGTGCATGCCCTCGACTACCTGGGCGTTTCCTTCGAGACTTCCCGCCGGGGACGTCAGGCGGACTCTCTGGCCGGTCTGGATGCCGAGCCGGTTGGCGGTCGCGCGGTTGATCAGGATTCCCTGGTGGATTTCCTCTTTCTCGCTGACTTCCGTCAGCCAGGGAATGACCACAGTGTCTGCGAAGGTGTGCAGAGCCTCTTTGAAGGTGATGGCGTAGAACTCGTAGCCGCGTTTACCGTCCTCGATCACCTGAGAGTTCTTCCAAAAGGGCAACGCTCGGTAGTTGTCCAGGGGCCAGTCGCGCACCCCCGCTCGGGCAAACTTCTCCCCCAGCTCGGCGCCGGTCCGCTGGATGAACTCGAAATAGAAGGGGAGGCGGAGATTACCATAGGGCATGTAGGTTTCTTGCGGTGTTCGGCAGCGGACTGCGTGCCCGTGCTGCTTGAACCACTCCAGGCCGCGGTCCTCACCGTAAATGCTCTTCGCCACCCGGTCCCACAGTTCGTCGGTCGTATAGCGTTTCTCCGCGTCCAGCAGATACTGGGGCTTCGCCGTAAAGCCGCCCACCACGTTCAGCATGTCATTCCAGTCATCCAGAAATCCCAAGCGCGCGGCCAGTTCGGTGAGGATCTCGTAAGCGTCTTTGGTGTCTCCCAAAGGCTTCACGGCCGGTTGTCGCAGGGAATGCCCGGTCACCACCGGCGGCTCCAAGCAGTTGAGCAAGGTGGATTCCAAGTAGGTGCTATCGGGGAGAAAGACATCCGCCCATTGGGTGGACTCGGTGAGGTGGATGTCAATCGCAACGACGAATTTCATTCGCCGCATGATCTCTTCCACCTTCTTGGTGTCCGGCATGTTCCACAACGGATTCGAATGATAGAGCAGTACCGCTTCCGGGGAGTAGTTCAACCCGAACCGCTCCGGTTCGAGGAGGGTCTCGGCATTGAGTTGACCCGGGTCGAAACCGATTGGAAACCATTCCAGCAGGTGGGTGGAATCCGGAGGGTATTTGAACGGCGGGGCGGGATGAAGCTGATGTGGTTCCGGTTTCACCATCCCGTCTTCGCCTGGACTAACGAAAAAGCCGCGATGATCCAGAGGAACCCCGAGGTGGCCGCCCGGGACATCGATGTTGCCCACAAGCATGTTGAACAGCTTGAAGGTCATGTTATCGAACAACCCGTTGCCGTGCGATTGCGCGCCCCGGTAGTAGTTGAGGGCGGCGGGACGGAACGGATAGGTCTTTCCATCCAGCTCGATGGAGGCGCCGATTTGTGCCGCTTCCACAAACTCGCGCGCAATCCGGCGGATGGTTTCTGCCGGCACCGTTGAGATTTCCGCCATCCGCTCCGGAGTGTGGTCAGCCAGCATATCCTTCCACACTTGGAACCCGGTGCGGACGCGGGCACCGTCGACCTCAAAGGTTCCCTCCAGTGACATGGCGTCCGCTGGCACGGCGTTCCAGGGACACGGCGCCTGGAGGCGCAGGTCCCATACCTGGGCTGTGCCCTGCGGGTCGCGCAGGTGGTAGCCGTCCTCCTTGACCAGGTAGGGAGCATTGGTGCGGTCGCGCAAGAATTCCCGGTCAAAGCGGTTGAGCTCGTGGACAAGGACATGAGCCATTCCCAGCACGAAGGCACGGTCGGTTCCCGGCAAAATGGGAATCCACTCATCCGCCTTTGAGGCCGCAACGGAAGAACGGGGATCCAGGCTGACGACTTTCATCCCCCGCATGCGGGCATCGGCCATCCGCTTGGTGCTGCCCGGCACGTGCAGGTGCGAAGAAAATCCGTCTCCGGACCCGATCTGGATCCAGTAGCGGCAGTGTTCATAATCGTTGATAGCGGCGAAGGAGCCGTCCACGGAGCCGTTAACCGGGTGGTAGGAGCCGCCGCAATAATTCCCCAGCGAGGTGAAGAAGTTGGGTGAGCCGAATGCCGCCGGCCAACCCCACAGCAGGATGCGCTGGAAGTCGCCGATGGCGCAAAGAAGTTTTCGCGGGTCGTCCCGGCGGATTTTCCCCAGCGCGCGTGCCACGATCCCGTAGGCTTCTTCCCATTCAATCTCGACCCAGCCGGGATCAACACCAGGGCCCTTGAGGGGATTGGTGCGCTTCATGGGCTTGAGAATCCGCGTGGGGTCGTAGAGCCGAGACAGACCGGAATTGCCCTTGGGACACAGCTTACCCAGGTTGTCGGGATTGGTGGGGTCGCCTTCGATTTTCAGCGCCACCCCGCCGGTCACCAGAACTTTGATTCCGCAACCGTGCAAGCACATGCCGCAGGTGCTGGGAATCCATTGGCTCTGCCTTGATCCACTCTGTGTTGCCGCGTCGCTCATCTCGCTATGCCTCGTCGGAAACCACCTCATGTTTGGCTTCTGAACAGGAACTGCGGGCACCGCTATGAGTGCTTGGGGTTGGCTCCCGGGACAGCAGCCCTCTGCGCTGGGCTTCAGTAGTGAATTCCCCCAGGGAATTGGTCTGAGGGATGTCGAGAATCCTGTTACGCGTGAGAGCCCATACTCCATGGACCGGGCAGGGATTAACTTGGTGGCACGGCACCGGACGCAGAAGGCAGCGCTCAAACCCGCCTACTGGCTCGACACCCGACAGGACATCCCATGGGTGGATCTCCCCAGGATAGCGGGGCAATTCCACTCCGCCCCCGGGTCCGCGTACGCCGAGCAGCAGTCCGACACGGGTTAGCTTCTGCCCAATCTTGGACACATAAGTGGTGGCAACACCGAGTTCCTCAGCCCACTCCCGTACCCGACGCGAGCTGCTCTCGGGCCTCAACGCAAGCCAAGGGGTGGCCTGAAGAGCCAGCTGCGCCGATCGTCGGTACATCATCATCAAACTTTCTCTTCCGATTGGCCTGCGCCGTGTCGGCTCATCAAATTCACGCGGGCTGAAGCCAGGCCTTGAGCCCCATAAAAGGATTGAAGAGTATTTATTCCTCCAATGTATGTCAGTGCTCGGCGTCACAGCCTCAAGTCGGCCAAAAACCAACCGCAGCAAGATGGCGGTAGTCACCCGCAAGTGCTCAATCGCCCCTCCTTCAGAGCTTCCCCAACCCAGCGAGGATCTTCTCCGGGGTTATCGGTAGTTGCCGCACCCGAACCCCAACAGCGTTGTATATGGCATTTGCAATGGCGGGTGCCGGCACGATGAGACACGGTTCAGAAAGACTCTTGGCGCCGAACGGCCCGGTGGGCTCGTTCGACTCAATAAAGATACTTTCGATTTGAGGAGGCATTTCCACTGCCGTGGGCATCTTGTACTCCAAGAAATCTCCCGCCAGGCAGGCCCCGGTTGTAGGGTCGAACAAGAGGTTTTCCATTAGGGCATAACCCAAACCTTGCTGGAATCCGCCTTCTACTTGACCCTCAGCTCCGGCTGGATTGATAACCTTGCCGATGTCGTGGGCAAAAACAACTCGAAGCACACGCACTTCGCCGGTTTCCGTGTCCACTTCTACTTCCACAAACTGGGCCGAGGCGGGCGAAGGGTTCGACGGCGGAGCCATCGCAGAAATCCCTTTGATGGTCCCTTTCTCTTGGATTGTGGTCGGTTTGGGGCCGTCGGGCGTCATGACAACATAAGGTGATTCTGCCCGCTTGACCACCTCCGCCACCGTCAAACGAGCCTCAGGGGAACACTTCACATAGATTTTGCCCTCCCGAACTTCCAGTTCGTCCGGGCTCGCTTCCAGCATGGTTCCGGCAACCTCGAACAGCCTTTTCTTGGCCGCCAACGCGGCAGCCTGGACGGCGTTGCCGGCCGCGTAGGTGACTCGACTGGCATGGCTGGGGGCGTCGAAGGGAACTGTGTCGGTATCCGCGTAGGTCATCCGAACGGATTCCGCCGCCAACCCCAGTTCTTCCGCGGCGATCTGGCACAAGGTCACCGTTTGCCCCGATCCCAAATCAATGGTCGCAATTGAGAGGTTGGCGGTCCCGTCCGTATTCAGCTTCACGATGGCGCCGGAATGTTCGTAGATGTCAGGGAAACCTATGCACCCACTCACCCATAGAGGCTGACAAGCCAGCCCGATGCCGCGCTTCTTGGGTTCCTGGCGGCACCCTGCCTTGGCCCGATTGCGCCAACCAATTCGTTCGGCGCCTTTTCTCAAGCAGTCTTCAAACCGATAGGTGGAAAGAGTCAAGCCCGGGTTGAAGGGGTGGGCATCGCCTTCCCGGTGAGAATTCTTGAGACGAAACTCGATAGGATGGAAGTGTAGCTCTTCGCAGATCTCATCAATCTGCGATTCCACCGCAAAGGCTCCCTGAGGACATCCATAGCCACGGTACCCTCCGCCGATCATGTTGTTGGTGTAAACCACATAACCTTCCCATCGTTGGTTGGGACAACGGTACGGGAGCAGGAAACCGAAGAAACCGTGCACCATAATCACGATCGGCCCGTGGGTGGCGTGCGCTCCCGTGTCCAGGATGCTTTTGGCGTACCGGGCGGTGAACGTGCCGTCTTTCTTGATCCCGGTTTTCAAGTAGACCTGAATCGGGTGCCGGGCAGTGGTAATAAAGTCTTCGTAGCGAGTTTGCTCGATCCGCACCGGCTTTCCGCTTTTCAAGCTCAACAGAGCTGCGATCGGCTCAATAAACCCGATGTCCAGCTTGCCTCCGAATCCGCCTCCGATGTAGGGCGGCTTCACCACCTTCACCCGGCTTTCCGGGATGCCCAAAGCGAAAGCCAGCTTTTCGCGCAGACCAAAAAGATGCTGCATGGAGGAATAGACAGTTAGATGGCGGTGTACGTCGCTGTCGACCACGCAGACTCTTGGCTCCATGTAGCAGGTGTGAACTCTTTGAGTCTGATAGGTTCCCTCAAAGATATGGTCGGCCTGCTGAAAGCCCGCCGCAAGGTCCCCGAAGTCGAACACAGGAGCAGCAGCGATGTTTCTCTCTGTTTTCTCATACAGCTGCGGAGCCCCGGGCTTCATCGCTTCTTCGGGGTCGAATACCGCCGGTAACTGCTCATAGTCCACCTGAATCAATTGCACCGCTTCCTCGGCAATCTCCGCACGCGTAGCCGCCACTGCGGCTACCGGCTCGCCCGCAAAACGAACGGTGTCGCTTAGGATAAGCATGTCCTGGATCACGCTGGCCGCGGTCGTGGGCACGAAGTAGACAGGGGTGAATTTTATCTGGGGCACCTCCTTCGGGGTCAAAACAGCCTTGACACCAGGAAGTCTCTCTGCTCTGGCGGCGTCAATGTTGAGAATGCGGGCATGGGGGTAGGGGCTGCGCAGAAGCTTGGCGTGAAGCATACCCGGGAGGGTTAGGTTGACGGGGAAACCTTGGCCCCCGGTAACCTTCTCATAAGCGTCGGGCCGGTGAACACTCTTGCCGACAACGTTTGTCTCAGACACGGTTTCTATCCCCTAGCCTTGGCAACCGCTCCGGGGCTCGCCGAAGCCATCTTGATGGCATCGACAATCTTGTGATAGCCCGTGCAGCGGCAGAGATTACCCGCAATAGCTTGTCTGATTTCCTGCTCGGTGGGCGACTTCCCCGCCGCCAACAACTCTTTTGCCGCCATGATCATTCCGCAAGTGCAATACCCACACTGCACCGCCCCCGCCGCGATGAAGGCTTCTTGAAGGGGGTCAAGCTTCCCGCGCTCAATGAGCCCTTCCACGGTGGTTATCTTCTTGTTTTGGGCGGAGAGGGCGAACAGCATGCAGGAATACATGGCCTTGCCGTTGACAAGGACAGTACAGCAGCCGCACCCACCCGTGTCGCATGCTCTCTTGGTTCCCATCAGCCCGAGTCTTTCCCTGAGAACCTGCAGCAAGGTTTCATAGGGCTGGACGGCAACCTCATAGACGTCAGCGTTTACGTCCAGACGAATGAGTTGTTCCATTGCCCTTTTCCCCCTAGGCTAGGGTTGGCACTGCTCGCCGTAAGGCCCGTTCTACAAGGACCTTTGCCACCACGGATCGGTATTGTGACGACGCCCTCTGGTCGGATACCGGCCTGATGTCAGACCGGGCGGCCTGCCCCGCCTCCTTCACTAGCTCGTCCGTGAGTTTCTCTCCCTGCAAAAGTTTTTCCGAGGAGACCGCTCTGACCGGAGCCTTCCCGACTCCACCTCCGACAACCACCCGGGCGTCTTTGCACATCCCCGATTCCTCAACCGTGACCCGCACTCCCACATTGAGGATGGCGAGATCGTTTGCATTCGTTTCAAGCTTTATGAAAGCACTGGATGACCCCGGCGGGAGTGGCGGGAGGAGCAGTTCGGTCAAGAACTCATTCTCTTCCAGAGCGTTTTCGAAGTAGTCCAGGAAGAATTCCCCCAAAGCTATCTCCCTTTCTCCCCGCGGGCCCATCGACTTCACAACACCGTCCAGAGCCATGAAGACAACGGGCAGGTCGAACAGGGGACAGGAACTGGCAACGCTCCCCCCTACGGTTGCCATGTTCTTGATCTGCGGGGGAGGATACTGGAGGGCATCCTTGACGGCTCCCAGCGGGGCCATGCTTTGAACCTCCCCTGCTTGCGCCAACTGGGCAAAGGTCGTCATCGCCCCTATCTGTAGCCCCTTACCCCCCGACTGGATGAAATCCAACCGAAGCTTCTGGATGTCAATCAGCGCCTCAATCTCGGCCAGCAACCCTCGGGCCGCCAAAGCGTGGATAAACGTGCCCCCGGCAATAATCAGGGCGCTTTCTCCGTATTTCTCCAGAAGCTTGACCACTTCATTTCTATCTTCTGGACTGCGATACTCTCTGAGTTTCGTTAAGGACATTGGTACCCTCCAGGCGTCAGCCCAGCTAGGGGCGGGCAATTTCCTTGTTCGGCAGCGGTTCGTCAGCCAGCTTGTGGATGAGCCCCAGGCCCTCGTCCATTTCCACCACTAGAAAGTCCACCCCTCCCGCGTGGTGCAGTCGGGTCCCGCTGCGATGTGAGGATAGTTGAGCTTTGGAAGCGTCAGCGCTTGCTTCCGGAAGCGCATGCTGGGGGCATCGTCGGCCCGAATGCCCCCGGGCAGGACTTTGCCGAGCGCGTCCCGGCCCCGGTGTTCATCCCGGGCACCATAAACTTCGCCCCTCCGCCCAGCACGGTTTCTTTCCGGGATACGGTAGTGGCCGCGCGCCTGGGCGAGCATGGGGCGACACTCCCCCTTCAGACGCCCCCATCGCCAGCCATCTTAGGCGCCGCCTGCGGGCAAGTCAACGCGGAGGGAAGCTGGTCGCGTTCCAACCCACCGGGGCTGGAGCAGTTAGGACAGCCAAGGCCATTCGCCTTCAGCTTGGCCTGTTCCTTTGCCGCTGATTCGCGTGGCAGAAAACTTGGGAACAACAAATGCCGAATACCGTGCAAATCCGTGAGGCTAGGTGCAGGAAAGAGCCAGAAGAGCCAACAAGATGCTACTTATCGTCCCAACTCTGGATCCGAGAATCGAGGTTCGAGCCCCATCCTCCTGGCTCAATTCCAATCTGCTTTGGCCGCGATGGGTTACGGTCTTCTCAAGACTTTCGTGTCTATACCTCACTTGTACGAGACAGACATACGACACCCAAATGCAGGTTTTGCCCGTGTCCGAAACGGCTACCTTTGGCACACCCGCGGTGGTGTGTGTCCACGCTGGGACGGTCAATCAGCTAACCCCGTTTTACGACGGGCTCCAAGCTTTCAACCGCTGCGTCCTGGGGCCGCTATTTTGGTGCGAAGGATTCTCAACTTGCAGGACAAGTTTGCCGTTTGTGAGCGGGGCCGCCACGCCGTCCTCAGCAGCCACCGTGCCCACTTCGGCGAAGTGACGGCACGAAAAACAGCCACCGGCGAACTTCCTGAGGGTGTTCCTGACCCGCCGGTTGCCGGCTTCGCCTAACTTCTGTCCACAGCCATGAAGAGATTATTCAAGGACTCAGCCAGTGTTGGATGAGCGAAGACTCCGTCTCGAATGGCGGTATAGGGCACTTTTCCCATCATTGCCATTTGCAGCACGGTCATCACTTCACCACCCTCGACCCCGAGCACAGCCGCGCCCAAGACCTGGTTCGTTTCAGCGTCGACCACCGCCTTCATGAACCCGCGGGTTTCATCCACTTCCAGCGCCCGTGCCACCGAGGTCATGGGCAGCTTGGCCACGCGGATGTTGCGGCCCTGGCCCCGCGCCTCCGTCTCACTCAGCCCGACCCGACCCAGTTGCGGGTCAATGAACACGGTGTAGGGCACTAGGCGGGCGTCAATGGTGGCGTTTCCGTCTTCGAGGAGATTGGTGCGGATGATGCGGAAGTCGTCGTAGGAAATATGGGTGAAGGCCGGGCCGCCCTTCACATCCCCCAGCGCGTAGACGCCCTCGATATTCGTCTCCAGACGCCCGTTCGCCTGGATGAAGCCGAGCCTGTCTGTTTCCACTCCGGCCGCCGCCAGGTTGAGTACATCGCTGTTGGGGGTACGCCCGGTTGCCACCAGCAGATGCGAGCCGGTCAGTGTGCGGTCGCCTTCTGGCGTTCGCACCATCAACTGAATACTGCCGCCGGACTGACGGGCGCGCAGAGCCACGGTATCCAGCAGCACCTCGATGCCGTCCTCACGGAGGATTTTTGCCACTTCCTCCGCCACATCCGGATCCTCACGCCCGAGCAACTGACCCATTGCTTCTACAATCGTCCCCCGGCTACCGAAGCGACGGAACATTTGGCCGAATTCCAGCCCAACGTAGCCCCCGCCAAGGACCAGAAGGTGCTCTGGTACCGTATCGAGTTCCATGATTGAGCTGTTATCCAAGGTGGGCACATTGTCCAGCCCCTCGATCGGTGGTCGGGCCGGCCGGGTGCCGGTGTTGATAAAGACCCTTTCGGCGGTCAAGTGCAGAGTACCGCCGTCGGGCAAACGAACGTCCAGAGATTTCGGTCCCGTGAAACAGGCTTCGCCGAACAGCAGATCCACACCGTCGGTTTTTTCGATCCGCCGCCGACTGCCCCGGCGAAACATCTCCACGATATTTCGTTTCCGCTGGCGCACTTTTTTCATATCTACCGTGATGGGGCCGGATTGCACACCATAGTCAGCCCCCCGCCGGGCTAGATAGGCTGCTCGGGCGCTTGCCAGCATTGTTTTGGTGGGCGTGCAGCCCTCGTTGATGCAGCTCCCGCCTACATGCTTGCGCTCCACGAGTGCGGTTTTCCAGCCAGCGCGAGCCAGGGTGGTCGAGAGAGGTCCGCCCGCCTGGCCGGAGCCGATCACAATAGCGTCATACTGGGGTGTTTTTGTCATGTCCCCGATCTCCATCAACAGGCATCAGCTGGGCCAGCCCTCTTATCTGCCAGATCAATCGAGCACGGATGTAGTGGTTCAGGTGGTTGAGGCCGGCGGCGAGCACCTTGATCAGGATGTGCCCGGACGGGAGCGTTGAGCTGGGGATCGCTTCGGAGTCGAGCACATCCACACCGCCACACTTGTGGATCACCGCGGCTTTCATTTGAGTTAGCTGCTTTGCTTGGGCCGGAAACGCAGGAGCTCAGTTTAGGTCCGCTCAGCCGGGGTGTATGTGAGTCCCAGGGCAACGCCGTAGGCCAGGTGACCAACCAAAGCCCCGAAGAGCATGGCACCAGGCATGGGTGTATTGCCGAAGAAGATGCCGACGGGGTTGGGCAGTGATGCACTGATTAAGGGAACAACAACTGCCACTGCAGCGATGGTGGCAATGACGCCGTAGATAGCTCCCTTCACCAAGCGTGCCCCGGGCAGGCGCCCGTAGAACCAGCGGGCGTAAATCAAAGCTAGAATGATCCCGTTCATGAAGTGGGCCGCTTGTCCCCAGCCATAGCCTTGTCCCATTTGCGCAGCCATCATCCCCGCGGGATCCATCTTCGGAAGTCCGATTCCAGCCTGCCAGAAGCCCGTCATCGTCATTACATATGTGGCGACAACACCGGCGACCACGGCCCGAAGGAAGTTGGCTTGACTCATGCTGCCCTCCTGGTTTGACGCCATGCGGCGAGATGGTCTTGCCGGCTAACGGAAGGAAGCCCCCCCCTTTTGACCACCATCTTAGGCCGCCCCCACAGGCAAGTCAACGGGAAGGGGCTACTGCCCCGGGACGTCTATCCGCCACAGCCGCTCTTGCAAGCACGGGTCGGAGTGCAACCCAGAAGGACCACAGGGGCCTGCGTGGAAATTTTCGGAATCGGGCCGGTTGTGCCCGGATGAGGTGCTCCCCTCCCCGTTGTCGGTTCGGGAAGTTCAGGCCCTTCGCGTCTCCCGTTGAGCCTGCCGCGAGAGTGCGGGGCCACCGCTGAATTCGGCTTTGTGGGCTCGAACGAAATCTTCGAGGGACTGCGGTGCCTGACCACCAATTTTCTCCACTGCGTCGGTTACGCCACTGAAGATACCGTCTTGATGGTCCTGGGCCACCGCCGCCAGGTGGGTTGCCAGGAAGTGGGGGAACCCAGCCTTCTCAACCAGGATCTTGCGCCAGTGCTCGATCGGCAGGTTCACATACTCAATCGGCTTGCCGAGTTCCTTGGAGATCACCTCGGCCATCTCCGCGATTTTCATGTTCTTAGGCCCGGTGATGAAGTAGTGCTGGCCCACGTGCGGCTCGGGATCTTCGAGAATGCCAACCACTACACGGGCGATGTCCTCGGCCGCCACCGGCGCGTGCCGGCCCTCACCGAAGGGGAGATACATCTTGCTCTCTGCCACGATGGTTTGGCCGGTGAAGAGATAGAGGTCTTCCGCAAAGAAGGTCGGATTGATGTGGGAGGCACCGATGTTGGCCCAGTCCAGAACCTTTTCCGCCTGCCAGTGCTGGAAGGCTAGCGGGCTTTTGGCGTGCTCGCGTGCCGAGATTTGGGACATGTTCACGAGCCCCCGGATACCCTCGTCTCGGGCCGCGACGGCCACGTTGGTCGCGGCCTGCAGCAACCGGTCCCCCTGGGGCGGGTAGCAGAAATAAACTCGCTTGACGCCTTTCATGGCATTGCGGACCGACCGGAGGTCAAGAAAATCGCCCACGACTACCTCGGCCCCGAGCTCTGAGGAGCGTTGCGACCGTTCATCCAGGCGGTGAACGAACGCCCGCACCGGATATCGGCGCTCCAACAACTGCTGTACGACAGGTGTGCCCGTCTTGCCCGTGGATCCAGTTACGAGAATGAGTGGCTTGGTCATGGTTTTCTCCTTTATCCGTTCCGCGGGTCAATACAAGATTGGGCCCAGTGCGACCCTGAGGAAATTTTTCAGCCCATCGGGCCGCACCGATCACCTCGATTTCTTTCAAGCGAATGCCATAAACGACTCAAACATCAACGGTGCTATTCGGCCCAGGGCAGCAAGACGATGTTCCCGGTGACCTGGTTGGTGGCGAGCAGGTGGTGGGCCTCGGCGGCCCGGCGCAGAGACAGAGCGCGGGTTTGATCCGGTCCGGGCGCACTTACGGTTCCGCTCTTTTATCGTCCTGAGCAGCAGTCGGCGTCCGCCGATGGGCCCTCCGAGGCTTTGCCAACGATTTGCTGAAACGAGCCGCGCCAACCGGGTGATAAGGCAGCGATGCGAAGAGCCTTCTGCGCACCCTCCAACTTCTCCTTCCCATAGTAGAGTAAGTGGTACATCTCCCGCACCGTCATCCGCTCAGGATCCACCTTGACTCGCTCCATGACATCGCCGGCACCCACCTCACCCTCTTCCAACACGCGCAGGTAGAACCCGACCCGCTCGCTGCGCATGAACAGTTTCAGAAATTTGGGCATCTCCATCTTCATGGCTAACTTGAAGCAAGGCACACGGGGCTGCGTTACTTCGACTCGGGCTTTGCCCGCCCGAAAGACGTCCCCGAGGTGGATCTGATCATCGGGCATTCCCTCGACGGTGAAGTTCTCCCCGAACTGCCCGTAGGCAAAATCGTCCCGGCCCAATTCCCGCTTCCAATAGTCGTAGTATTCAATCGAGTAGACATAAACGGCTTTGTAGATTCCGCCATGTCCGACTAGATCGGCCTGCCCGTCTCCGTCGAGGTTTAGCTGTCGTAGCATGACCCGGCCCTGAACTGGTTCTTTGAAAATCCCCGTCCTGATGGTCTTGCCCTTGTAGGGCACTTCCTTGGGCAAGGAAACATTCACCGAGAGTAGCTTCATTGGTTCCTTCCTTCGCACAGCAGGGGGCACCGCGTGTCTTTCCCTCCCTGCTCACACCGGGTTGGGTAAAATAGTTTTCGACTGGGTCACCCGCCCTAGGCTCGTCCCTGCGCTGTCGGGCCCTTGCCTCAGATGTCTTGCAGTTGAATTGTGCTGGTTCGAGGCGCCTCTCAGTGAGGTGAAGCTCGGACTTTCTACGCCACAAGAAGAGAGTCTGTCAAGACTAGGCTGTCTCTGCATATAGGCGAGAGCAGGGGACCGATTAGCGTCGAGGGCGGGCCCGCGCGGCGGCGGGCTTCTTGCCCTCTATCATCAGAGATGCCGTGATCGCGCTCGCCAGGGCGAGACCGGCAGCCACCAGCATGATCAAGCGGAACCCGGCCACAAATGACTCGTCAATGGCGCGCTCTAGCGCTGTACTCAGCTCGGGGTTTAAGTCGATCGAAACCTCGGCTCCGGCCAACTTGATTCGCTGCGCGTCCAACAGCTCTTGTGCCGCCGGCGATATTTCCAGCGTCGCCACCCGGCTATCCAGATTGCTATTGAAGGCGTACAGGACGAAAACACCCATCACCGCAATGGCGAGCAATCCGGCCGTTCGGGACACCGCATTGTTGATGCCCGAAGCCACGCCCGCGTGGCGCCCCTTCGCCCCACTCATCACCGCCGTCGACAGCGGCGCGACGCTCAGCGCCATCCCCAGCCCCAATACCATCACCGCCGGGAAAAAGGTCGTCCAGTAATTGCCACCGATCTCAGGCAGCGCGAACAGGGCAAACCCCATGGCGGCGATTACCGGACCAACCGTGAGCGGGAGCTTCGCTCCGTAGCGGTGCACCAACCCGCCGGACCAGTGCGAGAGCAGGAACATGATCAGGATGAAAGGCAAAAAGGCGGCACCGGCTGCCGTCGCAGAGTAGCCTTGCACCTGAATGAGATTAAAGGGAAAGAAGAACAAGGTACCGCTCAAACCCGCATACAACAGTAGCGTGAGCAGATTGGCTCCGCTGAAGGTTGAGGAGCGAAACAAATGGAGAGGTATCATAGGCGCTGGGCTACGCCACTCCACCCCGACGAACCCGATCAGCGCCACCGTGCCAACCACGAGGGCGCTGACCACGACCGGGTTGGCAAAGCCCAAGCTGGCCGACTCGATCAGCCCGTAGACGACAGCTCCTAAACCAAAGGTCGCCAATAGTGCACCCACCCAGTCGAGGCCAACGGCGCTTTCTTCATTCCGGCTCTCCGGCAGGTAGCGGGCCACGATGACCAGCACGACAGCCGCCAGCGGGACATTGATAAAGAAGATCCAACGCCAGGAGATATTTTCCACCAGCCAGCCACCCAGCACTGGGCCCAGGGCGGCGGTGATTGCCGTGAAGCCCGACCAGGTCCCAATCGCCCGCCCGCGCTGCTCGGCGGTGAACGAGGCACTGATGATGGCCAGACTGCCGGGCACCAACAGCGCACCGCCCACCCCCTGGACCGCCCGGGCGAGAATCAGTTGGCCCACGTCCGGTGACAGGCCACACCACACTGACGCCAGGGCAAAGAGCGTGACACCTGCGGCGAAGATCCGTCGACGCCCAAATCGATCGCCCAACGACCCACCCACCAGAAGCAGGGCAGCGAGGAAGAGCGCGTACGATTCAACAATCCATTGAACGTCGGCCACGGTTGCGTTCAGGTCTGATTGCAGCGCCGGCAGGGCCACGTTGACAGCGGAACCGTCAATGAAAGCCATGCTGCTTCCAATGACGGTCGCCGCCAGAATCCACCCCCGCAACCTTGCCGCGCACGGAGCAGTGCAGGGGCCAGAGCCGATGACGCTCTCATCGCACGGTTGTTTGAAGATGTTGGCCATCTCCTCGACTGGTTAAATGACCAAAGACGCGGGCGGCTACCCTTTTGCCCCCTCCGCCGGGGCAACGAGCTCGGCGAAGGAGATCAGGCGAATCCCGAACCGCTGCCGGAGCACCGGAATATACACCGAGAAGCCGACCGTGTCGGTCCAGGGAAACATCAGCAGAAAACCGTGCTCCCTGGCTGCCTCCACCTGATCGTCCGGCAATTGCTGGAATTGCACCGGCCGTCCCCTGGTGTGCCAGAGACGAGCCGCCACCACTAGTGGGTTGACGCTAAGCGCCCGGCCAATCCGAGGGAAGAAACCCGCCCGAGACCGGCCATCCTGGGCCGCGTCCACGAGCAAGTCAATGCTGGGTGGCTCCGGTAGCGCACGGGAAGGAAGGAGCGCGGCAGGGGGAGGTGCTCGATTGACGATTGAGCGACGCCGGGGCCGACCGGCGGCTAGCTCAGACCCTCGAGCGGTTGTCCGCCGCGCGTGATGGCCTCCTGCTGGGCGTACTCGAGCAGCGTCCGGTCTTCGCTCTCCAAGCGAAGCAACACCTGGCCGGCACCCAGCGAAACCGACTCGCTGCGCCAGCGCGGCAGCTTGGCCTCGTGCAGGAAGCCCGCCAGCGTGCCGGCAACCGCCCCCAGCGCCGTCAAAGCGAAGGTAATGATGCCCATCGGCGCCAGGGTGAGGATGTCCATGTGTCCGGTGCGCAGGTTCATCGTCAGGAAAGTGTAGGCCACCAGGCTGATGGCGCCGGCGGCACCCAGCAGTCCCCCGGCGAAAGCCCACCGGCCGATGCGGCTGCCGGGCGCCGCGGCTTCATGCTCCGGCAGGGGTTGATTCGAACACAATTCCACCCTGAGAGCGGGAAAGCTGCGCGCCAGCTCTCGCCGGGCTGCGAGGCTGGCGTCGACCGATTCAAATCGCAGGTTGAGCGTCTTCTTCATCTTCGCTGATCTCAATCCGCCGGCGCCAGCTCGGCGGCTGCGGCGCCGCTGGCAGCGGCTTGCCGTTCGCGCCCAGCGCGGTACTCCCAGATGGCGATGATGGGAAAGAACTTGGAGAAGAGCAGATAGAGGAAAGCAAAGTAGGCGAAGGCGCCCAGGGTGAGGGAGATTTCCACCCAGGTGGGCGAGTAGCGACCCCACACGAACGGCAGGGCGGGATAGTTCAACGTGCCCACCACAATCACGTAGCGCTCAAGCCACATCCCGATGATGACAGAAACCGAGGCTACGAAAGTCCCGTCCACCGTGCGGGTGCGCTTGAAGGCCATCAGCGGCAACGGTAGGGCCACGCAGAACACCACCATCGTCCAGAAATAGGGCGCCAAGGGACCGAAGAGCTTGGCCTGGAAGACGGCCATCTCTTCGGGCACGCCGCCGTACCAGGTGGTGAGGTACTCGGCGAAAGTAAAGTAGGACCACAGCAGCGAGAAGGTGACCAGCAGCAGCCCCAGGTTGTTGAAGTGGATCGGACGTAAGTAGGTCTGGAGCTTCAGCGCCCGGCGCAGCGCCCACATGGCGATGATGACCGCCGCGATGCCGGAATAAATGGCCCCCACCACGAAATAGGGCCCGAAAATCGTGGAGTGCCACATGGGCTTGAGCGTCATGGCAAACACCCAGGAGACTACCGTGTGCACGGAGACGGCCAGCGGCATGATGATGACCGCCATCACCGAGATGGCTTTCTCCAGCCGCGCCCACTGGCGCTCGGTGCCTTGCCAGCCCAG
>JBHHYX010000054.1:0-18658 GCA_046757765.1 Acidobacteriota bacterium
AGCCCGGCGCCCTTAGAGCCCGCTTCGTGACGAAAGCCGGTGAATAATCCGGGCTTACCGTTTCGCAACGACATGCTATGAATAATCCGGCCTGGAATGCAAATCCCCCCGGCTGCTTGCAAACTTCAAGCAGCCAGTATTCAATCTCACACCAATGCCAAGAGCCTCCGAAACCTCGATCTTTCCCTCTTACCTTCTGCCGGGAATCATCTTTCAGTCGGTGCTCATCGGAGGGGGCTATGCCACGGGCCGGGAGATCGTCGAGTTTGGAGGCAAGTTCGGCGCCTGGGGCATCTGGGCGATTGCGACGATCTTTCTGGGCTTCACCTTCTTTGCCATCATGACCTATGAGGTGGCGCGAGTCTTCAAAACCTACGAATACACGAGCTGGATCCGGCAACTCATTTTCGGGTTATGGCCAGCTTTCGACGTGCTCTTCGTCGGGATGACGGTGCTGGTGCTGGGGGTGCTGAGCGCGGCCACGGGGAGCATTGCCCAGGAAGTCTTGCACTGGCCCTTTTGGTTGGGGGCAAGCCTGGTCCTGGCCCTGGTGGCCATCCTCAACTTTTACGGCAAAAAGGTGATTGCCCATTTCAAGACCGCGGGAACGGTTTTTCTCTACATCGGTTATCTTCTCTTCACGCTGGCCGTGGTAGCCTCCCGCAGCCCTCAGATTGCTCGAGCGCTGGTGGCGGCGGACACTTCCTACTTCCCAGACCTCGGTCTGGGGACCGTGGTGTGGACCGGGCTTCTCTACGTCGGCTACAATCTGGCAGCCCTACCCACCACCCTCTTTGTGCTGGAAGAACAGCGGGAGCGCAAACACTCCATCTGGGCGGGAGCGATCACCGGGCTGCTGGCCACCCTGCCTTTTGGGTTGACCTGGATCAGCCTGCTTGGCTTTTACCCCGCTTCCGAAGTTCTGGACGCTCCCGTCCCCTGGCTGCGGATGCTCTCACAGACTGCTTCACCGGGCGTCATCGTCCTTTACGGTCTGGTGGTCGCATGGACTCTGGTGGAGACCTGCACGGGTTTCATCCATGCCCTCCTGGATCGGGTCGACGCAAGGCTGCGAGAGTTGGGGCAGCCCCCTCTGAGCCGGCCCAAACACGCCCTGATCGCAGCCGGGATAGTGCTCCTCTCAGGAGGACTATCCCGGTTTGGGATCATCGACTTGATCTCCCAGGGATATACCGCCATGGCATACGGATTCCTGATTCTGATGGCCCTTCCCCTACTCACGGTGGGGTTGTTCCGCGTCCTGAAGAACGGTTAGTCTAGTTTCCATCCCAAAACTATTAAGTAGTTGTTAAATAATAGCTTATCGTTTGGGATGGGAACTAGAAATTCCAAGGACCAAGGGACCAAAACTCAAACAAATCCCAAGGACCAAGCTTCAAACCCCAAACAGCTCTTCCCCGGAGCTGTTGGATGTCGAGGTGCTGTGGGTCTTGCGACGCGCGGTGCTCCGCCGGCAGCTTGATGAGCACCGCGCCCGGGTAGCCCTCCAGGATCTCAACGACTGGCCAGTCGACCGCATCGCGCACCTTCGGGAAGCTTGGCAACACCGCCATAACGTCAGTGCCTATGACGCCTTCTATGTTGCGGCGGCGCGAGTCTACGATGCGTCTCTGCTCACCGCGGACGGTCCGCTCGCTCGCGCCCCTGGTCTCGGCATCGTGGTGCAGAACATACGGATGGCATGATCTCGGATGGGACAGACCCTGATCGTCGACCTTCGCAAATGATGGCTGGGCAGCGTGCAAGGAATAGAGGTTAACGGAGAGCCAGATTGGGGTCGGCTTGAAGGTCCCATGGATCCGATTCTCCAGCTTGGAGTCGGAGATGAGCGGCGGCGGCAATCATGGCGGCATTGTCGGTCGTTAAGGCGGGGCGCGGAAAGTAAACCGGCAAGCGGCGTGGTGCAAAAAACTCCTGGCTTCGGGCCCGGAGCTCGCTGTTGCAGGAGACGCCTCCGGAGAGGTGAATGGAGAGCACTGGACGGTTCTGCAGAGCCCGGTTCAGACGATCGAACAACTGATCAATGATGGATTTCTGGTAGCTGGCGAGCAGATCCAGAACGGCTGCGGGGATTTGCCGGGGCGAGCGGGCGGCCCGGGGCGAGACGGCCTCGATTCCATGCTCCTGAACGTATCGAAGGGCCGCCGTCTTGATTCCGCTGAAACTGAAGTCCAGGCTTCCGTCGCTGAACCTCGGAAGGGTGAAGCGAATCGCATCGGATCTGCCCCGGGGGGCCAGAAGGTCGATCACCGGCCCGCCCGGGTAACCCAGCCCCAGCAGTTTGGCCAGCTTGTCCAGAGCTTCTCCTGCGGCGTCGTCACGGGTCTTGGCCAGCTCCTCGCAGCTGGTGGCATTGCGCAAGTAAAAGAGGCTCGTGTGCCCCCCCGAAACCACGAGAGAAAGAGCCGGGAACTCAGCCTCGGGATGATCCAGGAAAACCGAGCAGATGTGTCCCTGCAGGTGATTGACCCCGAGGAAGGGAATGCCCAGCGCGAAGGCCAGTCCTTTGGCGTAGGAGAGGCCGACCAGGAGGGCTCCGACCAGACCCGGCCCCCTGGTCACGGCAATGGCGTCAACATCCTTCAGTTGGAATTCCGCCTTTTCCAGGCAGCGGCTCACCACGGTGCAGATGTTGTCCACATGCTCGCGGCTGGCCAGCTCCGGCACCACCCCACCATAGTCGTGGTGCACGGAAACCTGCGAAGCCACCACGCTGGAGAGAATGGTAGTGCCGTCTTTCAGCAGCGCAGCCGCGGTCTCATCGCAGCTCGACTCGATTCCCAGCACGATCATTGCATTACAGCGGCCTTCTCGAAAAGAGCGGCCAGCGACTCGGGATAAGGAGACCGGGCAATGCCGGCTTCGGTGATGATGGCGGACACAAGATGACCCGGGGTCACGTCAAAGGCGGGGTTGGCCACCGTGATAGAGTCTGGCGCCAACCGCTGCCCCTTGATCTCGGTTACCTCCCGTGTATCACGCTCCTCAATGGGGATCTCCTGGCCCGAAGGCGTGTGGCGATCGATCGTTGAAAGGGGCGCCGCCACATAAAAAGGGATGCCATGGTGTTGGGCCAGCACGGCGACCGAGTAAGTGCCGATCTTATTGGCGACATCCCCGTTGGCCGCGATCCGGTCCGCGCCCACGATCACCGCCTGAATCCGGCCGGCGCGCATGAAGTAGCCCGCCATGCTGTCGGTGATCAGCGTACAGGGGATGGCTTCCTTCATCATTTCCCAGGCCGTCAGGCGTGAACCCTGCAGGAAAGGCCGCGTCTCGTCTGCGAACACCCGAATGTTCTTACCGCTGGCAGCGGCGGCGCGAATCACTCCCAGTGCCGTCCCGTAGCCGGCCGTGGCCAGGGCCCCGGCGTTGCAGTGGGTGAGAACAGACATGTTTTCCTCCAGCAAACGCTGTCCGTGCTCTCCCATCCTGCGGTTGATCTCGATATCTTCCCGGTGCATGGCGACCGACTCCTCCCTCAAGGCTGCCTGAAGCTCGCTCAGGGGGGCTTCCGCGTGGGCTTCGAAGACCCTCTTCATCCGCTCGATGGCCCAGAAAAGATTCTGGGCGGTGGGCCGGGTATCGTGGATCGTCTTGCAGATTCGCTCGAACTCGTGTCGCAGGTTCTCTTTCGAAGAGAGCTTCTCGACCCCCAAAGCAATCCCCATCGCCGCCGCCACGCCAATGGCTGGAGCCCCGCGGATGACCATCGTAACGATCGCATCCGCCACCTCTTTCACGCTCTTGTAGGTGTTGTAGACTTCCCGGGTGGGAAGCAGTCTCTGATCGATCATCACCACGCCTTCGTCACTCCACTCGATTGTTCGAATCATGACGCTCACGTTACAATAGACCCCACTCCCGGGACAACTCGGCTGGCTTTCCTTGTCTCATCTCCACCCCTTCAGGACCCCTCTGCCCGCGCTGCGGAACCGCTTTGAATAGGGCTAAGCGGCCCTCTAGGCCCGAAACAAGTTCACAAAAGGGTCAAATGGCAACCCAGTCATCACCGCAATGACCACTCGGCGGTATGGGGTTGCTCGCTATGGATAGCCAAGAACATTTGAAGCCTGGGTTGAGCAATTCTGGCGCCAAGTCACTGAACCACGAACGTCAGTGAGTGGCCATCCGGATGGGGACCGGGCGCTGACGCTTCGGTTCAGTTTACAGCTCCGAAAAGGGTCGACAGAATTTTTTGGTTGACAGACCGCCTTTTTTTTATAACAATCGTTCGGTATAAAAAAACCGGGCTTGGTTTCGGGGAAATATGTAAGGAAGTTGTTTATGGCGGTGTGGAAATACTATTCGGTGTTACTCTTCGTCCCGTTCACGCTGTGGGCGTTTTATCGGGGTGGATACTGGTCGTTCAACCTTCCCGTTATTGTGTTCGGCCTGATTCCCCTCATCGAGCTGATGTCGACGGGAAGGAAAGAGAATCCGACGGCGCGGCAGGAGGCGGAGATGAGCCGGGCGGCGGCTTATGACTGGGTGTTGTACCTGGTCGTTCCTGCCCAATACGGGCAGCTGGCCTACTTTCTCCATCGGGTTTCAAGCGGGAGCCTCGACACGCTGGGTCTGATCGGGGCCACCTGTACGATGGGAATCTGCTGTGGGGTCCTGGGCATCAACGTCGCTCATGAACTGGGACACCGTCACCGCCCCGGGGAGCGGTTTCTGGCCAAATCGCTGTTGTTGACTTCCTTATATCTACACTTCTTCATCGAGCACAACCGCGGCCATCACACCCGCATCGCCACACCAGACGACCCGGCCTCGGCCCGCTACGGGGAGTCCCTGTTCGCCTTCTGGCTGCGCTCCGTGGCGGGAAGCTACGGTGACGCCTGGAAGCTGGAGAAGCGCCGGCTGGCCAGGCGCCGACGAGGCTGGTTCAGTCTCCAAAACCAGATGTTGCGTTTTCAAGTCGTTCAGCTCGGATTCGTGGGCTGCATCTATTACATGTTTGGCGGGGCGGCGACTCTCCATTTTGTGGCGGCTGCCATCATGGGGTTTCTCCTCTTGGAGACGGTCAACTACATTGAGCATTACGGCCTCTCCCGAGGGCGCCTGGAGAACGGCCGTTGGGAGCGGGTTTCGCAGGTGCATTGCTGGAATTCCAGCTACAGCCTGGGACGGCTTCTTCTGTTTGAACTGACCCGTCACTCGGATCATCATCTGCATGCGTCCCGCAAGTATCAGATCCTGCGCCACTGGGAGGAAAGTCCGCAAATGCCGACCGGTTACCCTGGTATGATGGTCCTGGCGCTCTGTCCGCCCTTGTGGTTCAGGATCATGCACCGGCAGATGGAGAGTCTTCCCTCCCCTTCCGCCGGAAGACCTCCGAGTCGCGGTGGAGCCGTCCCGAGCAAGGGGGATTTGCCCGATCCAAGTGGAGGACTATGCCCAAGATAGTCGATGCCGCCAAAAGGCGGGAAGAAATCCTCACTCGTTGCTTTGAGCTGTTCGCGCGCCGTGGCTATGCGGCCGTGACGATGAGGGAGATCGCCCATGAGGTGGGAGTTTCCACCGGCGGCCTCTATCACTACTTCCCTACTAAGAACCGTCTCTTCCAGCAGATGTTTCAGTTCATGAGCCGCCAGGATACCCGCCGGGTCTCGCAGGAAATGGCCTCCGACCCCAATCGGGAAGCGCGTCTTCAGACACTCTTCCGCTTCTTGAGGCGCAACCGTCGATACTTTCACCATGCTCTGCTGATGGCTCTCGATTACTATCGCCACAGCGACGACCCACGCTCCCGGCGCTTTGTGGAGGAGGCTCTATCCTACTATCGCCAGGCCATCCGACAAGAGTTGGATTTGCGGGAAACGGGCCTGGAGGGACTGCTTCTAAGCTTTTTTCTGGGGACGCTGATCCATCAGATGCTGGCACCGGAGGGCGTGGACCTGAGCCGGCACGAGTCATCTCTGGGCCAGATCGCTTCGGCCCTGCTTTCTTCCTAGACCGGATTATGCATCAGGTTTCGTCGCGAGGCGTCGGAAGCGCCGCGCTGACAAGGCGTTACGCCCGAGGCCCCCGGAGGCGTAGTCGTGCACTACGTCGAGGAGGCCGAGGGTGGACAACGCAGTCAGCGCGGATGATAAACGGCGCCGCAGCAGAAAGCTGGTGAATAGTCCGAGCTAGACCGGATAGCCTCGGGGTGGGATGATCTGCCATTCTGAGCGAGGTTTTTGGGGAGTCGGTATCGCTACGACTCACCGTCCTCGGCTCATCGTGGTCGCGAGTGTCGGGTGATTGAAAAAAGGGTGAAAATGGCGGCGCGGGACTTCCGGTTCTAACCGGAAGGGGGGGAGGAGAGAGGCCGGGTTTCTCGCGCCGCCTCGTCTCCTGATTAAAGCAACACCCATGCCAATGGAGTCCATCCTTGCTCCGATGCCCCAAGCTTTTCGGATATCACTTTGACAAACCGCCACTTGTGCCAAGTGGTGCGCTATTGTTGAAGCCTCAATGGGAAGGGTCTGCATCTGAGCCATGTCAACGGGTGTTCACACCGGGGCCTCTGGAAACGGCTACAACTCGCTAAAAACGGAGGAGTTTTGCCTTCCCGCCGCCCGAGTTGTCATATTGTAAACTGGCGTTGACGATTTCTGGTATCGTGGGTAACCTGGGCCGCGTTTCTCACGGGCCTTATGGGTCATGAGGAGTCGAAGGCGCCGTCCTGACAAGGCTTGCGACCGAGGCCCACGCAGGCGTACTGTACAGGATGTCGAGCGGGCCAACCTCGCCAGGGCCGAGGTGTAAAGATGTCGAACGGCAGCACCAGCGCGCGCACTCGGGTTCACGGAAAGCTACTCAAGATCCTGGAGATGTCTCCGAAGATGAATTCGGTCCGTGAGACCTCGGCCCTCCTGGAACTGATGGCGCAAGAGGCCACTCAGTTGATGGAGGCGGACCGGGCCAGTATTTTCCTGCTCGATCGGGAGCGCTGCGAACTGCGCTCCAGTGTCGCGCTGGGGAACGAAGCGATGCTTTGTTTTGACGCCCGACTCGGGATTGCCGGGGCGGCCGCCATGACGGGTCAGGTGATCAATGTGGAGAACGCCCAGGAAGATCAGCGCTTCTACTCCCATATTGACGACCGCTTCGGCTATCAGACCCGGAGCGTGCTGGCGGTTCCGATGCGCAACCAGAAAGGGGAGATCATTGGAACTTTTGAGGTCCTGAACAAAGTGCAGGGTCCTTTTGACGATGAGGACGAGAAGATTCTGGTGGCTCTCGCCTCCCATGCCGCCACCGCCGTCGAAACCGCCGAGCTGTTCGAGAAGCTGCAGGCTGAAAACACGCAGTTGAGGCGTGAAGTCGAGTCTACTTTCGCCACCCAGAGCCTGGTCGGGACGAGTTCCCAGATCCAGCGAGTGGTTCGATTGATCGACACCATCAGCGACAGCAAGGTCAGTGTTCTGATCACGGGGGAGAGCGGCACCGGCAAGGAACTGGTGGCCAAAGCGATCCACCACAGCAGTTCAAGATCCAACCGCCCTTTCATTCCGGTCAACTCCGCGGCCCTGCCTGAAAACCTCCTGGAGAGCGAGTTGTTTGGAATTGAAAAGGGAGTGGCGACGGGAGTGGAGCGCCGGATCGGGAAGTTCGAAGAGGCGGATGGGGGAACCCTTTTCCTGGACGAGATTGGCGATTTGAGCCCCACCGCGCAGGCCAAGATTCTTCGTGCTCTTCAGGAGCAGGTCATCGAACGGATCGGCGGCCGCAAGCCGATTCCAGTGGACGTCAGGATTCTCGCGGCCACCAACAAGGACCTCGAGAAGGCGATCGAAGAGGGTGATTTTCGGGAGGACTTGTATTACCGTCTGAATGTGGTCCACATCGAAATGCCTTGCCTGCGGGAGACCCGTCAGGATGTCCCGCTGCTGGCCAATCATTTTCTGGCCAGATTTGCGAGGGAATCGGGCAAGGAGCCCAAGCAACTGGCTTCCGATGCCTTGCGCCGCTTGACCGAGTACAACTGGCCGGGTAACGTGCGTCAACTGGAGAACGAGATGAAACGTCTCCAGGTCTCGGTGCGGAGTCAGGTGATCCGCGCCGCCGACCTGGCGGTCGGCAGTCCGGACCGCCTGCCCCGGATTTCCGATCGGATCCCGAAGAAGGGTTCGATGAAGGAGATGGTGGCTTCCCTGGTGGAAGAGTTGGAAAGGCAATTGATCAACGAGGCGCTGGAGAAGAGCAACCGCAATCAGCAGCAGGCGGCCCGCGTCCTGGGTCTCAGCCGCCAGGGCCTGATCAAGAAAATGAAACGCTACGGAATGAAGTAAGGTTTGCGCGAGAATAATTTCGCAGAGTTGGCACTCGGATTTGGTGTGAAGATGAGAGGCCAAAATGTGAAGTTATCCTTGCGCCAGCCCTAAGCCCGCCGGGAGGGGTAAGGTGAACAACAAGAGAGTGTGGCTTCTGTTTCTAACCAGTACCAGTCTGGGGGGTCTTGTCACCGCTTGCCGGAGCGCGCCGGAGCCGGCCGACATGGTCCTTTACAACGGCAAAATCGTCACCGTGGATTCCCAACGACCGGAGGCTCAGGGGCTGGCTATTCGGGGAGACACCATCGTGGCGGTGGGAGACAACGCTGAAATCGAGGCCTATGTGGGAAGTGCCACCCATGCCATTGACCTGGAGGGCAAACTGGCTATCCCGGGATTCATCGAAGGCCATGGCCATTTCATGGGCATCGGTCAGGCCAAGAGGAATCTCGACCTCACAACAGCCGGAAACTGGGAGGAAATTGTCGAGCAGGTTGCCCGGGCGGCCAAGGGAGCCCAACCGGGCGACTGGATCCTGGGGCGAGGATGGCATCAGGAGAAGTGGGACCAGCCCCCGAAACCGAATCTGGAGGGATTGCCTTATCATGATTCCCTGAGCCGGGCGGCTCCCGACAACCCGGTCTTGCTGACACACGCCAGCGGACATGCTTCCTTCGTCAACGCCAAAGCGCTGGAACTGGCCGGGATCGGCCTCAAGACCGCCGATCCGCCTGGGGGCCAGATCGTTCGAGGCAGAAACGGCGCGCCCATCGGGATGCTGCGGGAAACAGCCCAGGGCCTGGTCCGACAGGCCCTGGCTCGCGATCAAGCCAAGCGGTCCGCCGAAGAAGTGGAGGGCGAGCGGAGAGAACAGATCCGTCTGGCGGCTCAGGAATGCCTCTCCAAGGGCATCACCAGCTTTCAGGATGCCGGCTCCTCCTTTGCCACCGTAGACCTCCTCAAGTCTCTGGTTCGGGAGGGGCAGCTTCCCCTGCGCCTCTGGGTCATGCTGCGGGAAGACAACGAGAAGCTGGCCAAGTCGCTGCCTGACTATAAGCTCCTGGACTTTGGCGACCACCGGTTGACTGTGCGCGCCATTAAAAGGGCCATCGACGGAGCCCTCGGTTCTCACGGCGCCTGGCTGCTCCAGCCTTACGCCGACATGCCTTCCAGCGTGGGTCTGAACACCACCAGTGTAGAATCGATCACCGAAACGGCGCGCCTGGCCATCGAGCACGGCTTTCAACTCTGCGTGCATGCGATCGGAGACCGCGCCAATCGCGAAACACTGAACCTGTTCGAGAAGACCTTCAAACAGTATCCCGACAAGAAAGACTTGCGCTGGAGGATTGAACACGCCCAGCATCTCAATGCCGCTGACATCCCCCGCTTTGCCCAGCTGGGCGTCATCGCTTCGATGCAGGCCATACACTGCACCTCCGACGCACCCTGGGTTCCGGATCGCCTGGGAGAGGAGCGAGCCCGGGAGACTTCCTATGTCTGGCAGAAACTGATGCGGTCGGGGGCGGTGGTGAGCAACGGCACCGATGCCCCGGTCGAGGACGTGAGCCCCATTGCAAGCTTTTACGCCGCCGTTTCGCGCAAACTCAAAGATGGAACCGTTTTCGCTCCAGAGCAGCGAATGAGTCGAGAGGAGGCGCTTCGCTCCTATACCCTCAATGCCGCCCATGCGGCGTTCGAGGAGAAGGCCAAGGGAAGCCTGACGCCCGGGAAACTGGCCGACATCACCGTCCTTTCAGGTGACATCCTGACCCTGCCGGAAGACGAGATTCCCGACACCGAAGTCGTCTACACCATTGTGGGGGGCAAAGTGGAATACGATGCTTCGGGGGACTGACCAGACTTGATGCGAGATTTGGCTCGCGATCGAAAGAGGGGGCCATCCGGGTAGCGAGTCGGCCCTCAGCGTCGGGGTAAGCATTCGATTCCCGGAAGGGGCAGGAAGGAGTGATCGAAGGTCAGAATTCGGCTCAGGCCGTGGCGCTTCATGACCGCCAGGTGCAGGCAGTCCCTTCCAGAGAGGGTGTGGTAACTCCCAGCCAGTTCCCGGGCGGCCTCCACATCAGCCCGCGAGATAGAATGGACATTTTCCGTAAAGCGATCCAGAAATGAAAAGCAGTCCTGGATGGCTTCGCGCCGGTCAATTGCGAGGTAGCGGTGGATCACCTCCTGATACACTTCGGCGCTCGTCACATACAATTCGCCGCTGTTCGATCTGAGGAACTCCGCCAGGATCGACCGATTGGGATGAGGGCCGCCCACCAGATACATGGGGACATTGGAATCAATGAAGATCACGTCCGCCCTCGATTTCTGAGAGGATCTGCTCGATCTCTCCAGTTGGATAGTCGCACTCGAGAGCCGCCTCCAAGGCAATGCACTTCTGCTCGGGCGAGGGGCCTTCCTGCGCTGTTTCGGCTCTTCGCAGTGCTCTCCTCGCCCATTCACTCAGAGTCAGCCCGGCCCGCTCTGCACAACGCCGCAGTCGCCTGGCCTCTTCCTCATCAATTACGATCTGGACACGCGTACTCATGAGTATGAGTATAAATGCGCGGCAACCGCTTTGCAAGGGGCCGTCCCCCTCATCAATCGGTTACAGCGGACGGCGTACAGGGCCTAGAGACCGCCTCTTAGAGAGCCTCGGCTCTTGACTCGCTGCCAACATTGGACGCTATAAGAAATATAGTGTATATTGCCAACATGGGAGCGAAACCGGTACAAATCTCGATGGACACGGAGCTGCTGCGCAGAATTGACGCCGACCCGGAAACCCTCGACAAGGGTCGGTCGGCCTTCGTGCGTTCGGCCATCGAACTCTACCTGAAGGCCAAAGAGCGCCAGGAGGTTGAGGCCCGAATCAGGCGTGCTTATTCCGGTCGGGCTGCGCATCTGCTGGAAGAGATCACTGAGTTGATGGACGATCAAGCATGGCCCGACAACTAGAGCGCGGAGAAATCTGGCTCCTGAACCTGCCGCGACCGGACAAGCGCCGCCCGGTTCTGGTGTTGACTCGCCCGTCGTTGATCCGACTTCTCCACACAGTCACCGTCGCTGCTATCACGTCAACACTACGCGGCTCGCCCACCGAGGTCGAGGTGGGACCCGAGCAGGGGCTCAAAACAACCTCATGTGTGAACCTCTGTAACCTGTTCACAGTTCGACAACGAGAGCTGAAGACATTCGTCGGAACCGCCGGTCGGAAAAAGATGGACGAAGTTTGCCGGGCGCTGTTAATTGCCGCCGGGTATGACTGATTCCCGTGATTCGAAAAGTGACACAGGCCTCATCCCTGCCTGTGATTGGAAGCCTTACTCATTCCTACATGGACAGGATCATCCGCAGCGACAGATCAGACTCCTGTTGGGACCCCGGCGGGATCGGCAATGGGGTCTTGAAGGACACCTTTCTCCAGATAGTGGTTGACGGAGGCATGAGCGGCGGCCTTGGGGTCGTGGGTGACCAGGATGACCGTCTTGTTGAAGTCGTGGTTGAGGGCCGAAAGGACGTCGAGAATCTCCTGGGCGGATTCCGCGTCCAGGTCCCCGGTGGGCTCATCGGCCAGAATGAAGGTGGGATCCGTGACGATGGCTCTGGCAATCGCCACCCGCTGTTCCTCCCCGCCGGAGAGCTGCCGAGGATAGTGTTCCACCCGATCAGTCAGGCCCACCAGCTTCAAGGCCGTCATCACATGTTCCCGTCTTTCCCCCTTGGAGAGTGCGGTGAGCAGCAGCGGCAGTTCGACATTCTCAAAGGCAGTCAGTACCGGAATCAGATTGAAATGCTGGAAGACAAATCCGATGTGCTTGTTTCTCCAGCCTGCCAGCTGATCTTCGTTCATGGACAGAATATCGTCCTCCAGAATTCTGAGTTCTCCGGAAGTGGGTCGGTCGATGCCGGCAATGATGTTGAGTAAAGTGCTCTTTCCCGACCCGGAGGGTCCCATCAGGCTGACGAACTCACCGGCATGGATCTCCAGGTCGACCTTCTTCAGGGCGGTCACTTCGACGGCGTCGCGGTGAAAGATCTTGGTCAGTCCGCGCATGGCGATCAGTGGTTGGCTCATAGTCTGATTCCGCTTTCTCTCCAGCTTGAGGATCCATTGGAGCAGCCGGGTGTGCTTCTCTCCTCCGCCCCCGCGGGTCGGGTCATTTTTCGACCGGCCTCGGCCCATATGGCTGCGATCTCCAGATCCGCGGGGCCATGCCAAGAGCGCTCACCCGCTCGGGCCAGCACTCAATTCAGCTCCCCCCGCTCTTTCGGGGCCGGGGGCGAAAGGAAGCTCACCTGGGCATCCATTTCCGGGCGCAGGTACTCATCCGGATCCAGCACCTGCACCTTGACCTGTATCGTTGCTCGCTGGCGGTTGGCTTCGGGCGCGATCTCCACGATCTCGCACCGGTACCGCCGCTCCGTGTAGGCCACCGGAGTCATCTGACAGCCGTTCTCCGGTGAGATGTTATGGAAATCCGCCTGGCTCACGTCCAACTCGACCTGAAGGTCGTTGAGGTCAGCGAGGGCCACCACCACGGCGCCGCCGGCGAAAGAAGTGGAGACCATCTCTCCCACCTCCGCCCTTCGCTCCAGGATAGTCCCGGTAATGGGCGCCCGGATCTCCGTTTCGGCCAGCTGGGTCTGCCAGTACTGAAGGGCCGCCTGATTCCGATCCACTTCGGCTCGAGCCAGATCGATCTGTTCCCTGCGAGGACCCAATACCAGCAGCCGGTGATTTCGTTCCGCCACACCAACGGCGGCGGCCGCCATATCCCTACGGGCTCTGGCGTTGTCGACTTCCTGTTTGGAAAGAACGCCCGTTTTGAGTAGGGACTCCAAACGCCTGTACTCCAGCTCGGCGTTTTCGAGGTCGGCCCGACTCCGGCGAAGCTCCGCTTCTCCTCTCTGGACTTCCTCCGGTCGTGACCCGGCCTCCAGTTCGGCCAGTCGTGCCCGGCTGGACGCCAGTGCGGCCTCGGCCTGCTCCAGCTGAGTCCGAAACTCTCGGTCATCGAGCTTGACCAGCAACTGTCCCTTCTTGACCCTATCGGACTTCTCCACCCCCACCCAGGCGACCTTGCCCAGGATCTTGGAACCGACTTCGATGCGGTGATGAGGAACAACGTAGCCGGAAACGATCAAGACCGGCTGCAAAGGGGCTACCGAATCAGCTTCGGCAGTGGCGCCCGCCGGGGCCGCGGATTGATCCGAGGCTGCCGCCAGAACCGCGGCATCCTGGGCGCTCTCGCTTCCCTGGACAAGCAAGAACCGGAAGAATAGAGAAGTCAGGACCGCTCCGGCAAAGAGGGAAAGCAGAACAACGAGCCACGTCTTCGAGCCCGAGGCCTCAGGCCGCTTTTTGCTCCGATCAATGCGAAGGGCTTGCAGTTCTTTGTCCATCAGCAGATCATCCACTCAACAGCTGGCGTCAGTCGGCCAGAGCCTCGATCAATCGGAGCCTGGCCGCCCGCACGGCGGGAAGGAATCCGCCCAGAAGGCCCACAACCAGAGAGAAGGCCATGGCGGTGAAGAGAATAGAGGGCGTGATTCGGAAATTGAAAAGCACTTCGCTGAAGGTGACAAAGTTGGTCGTTCCGGTGGAGACCCCGTTCACCGGCAAGGCCAACAGACAACCGATGGCGCCGCCCAGCACGGCCAGGAAAGCCGACTCCATCACAAACGAGGCGAGGATGCTTCGCCTCCGAAAGCCGAGGGCGCGAAGAGTTCCAATTTCCTTGAATCTGGCCATAATGGTAGCGTACATCATGTTCATGGCGGCGAAGCAGGACCCCACGCCCATGACGACGGCGATAAAGTAGCCCAGCATTTTGACTCCCACGGAAGAGACGGCTTGCCGGGAGTAATACTCCTTCTGAGTCATGGCCTGGAGCTGAACCCGCCGATCGCGGTCGCCGCTGATCCTCTCGTCAATCTCCCGGGCGGCCTCGGGGCTCTCCACCCGCAAGAGGATGGAAGAGTAGACGGGACGTCTCCACTCCAGTGCAATCTCGTCGTAGTCCCCCCAGATCTCGGAGCCGTAAGCAGTCCCGGCGGCATCGAAAATACCCACCACGCTCCACTTGTTGTGGGCGATCGGCAAAGTGTCGCCCACTCGCATGTCCTTGAACCGCCGGGAGAGGGAACGGCTCACGACAAGCTCCCGAACACCCTTCTTGAAGCGGCGACCCTCAACGATCTTGATCTCGGGCCGCATTTCGAAACCGCGGTCGGAGGTCCCCCGCACCACTACGTTCGACGGCTCGCCGTCCAGCCTGTCATGATTAATGACGACAATGAGTTCTCCAACCGCCCAGGGCGTGTTGTTGGAGTCTTTCTCGACTCCGGGCAGGAATTGGACGGTCTGAAAAAGGTTCCGGTTGAAGTAACTGTTCGTCTCGCTTTGCGCGCCCTTGCGGATCACCACCAGATCATTGTCGTGACCGGTCTCAACAAAGGTGGATTCCAGGCCCGTGACCAGGGCCATCATGGTGACCAGGACCGCCACCGTCAAGCCGATGCCCACGGCCGTCATCAGGGTTCCGACCCTGCGCACCCAGAGACTGCGAATGTTGTACTTCAAAGGAATTTTCATGGCCGACCTCCCCCTCAGGCCACTTTGCGGAGGGCTTCGACGACGGGGCGCTGGGCCGCCTGCCAGGCGGGAACGCCGGCCGCCAGAAACCCGATCAACAGACCCAGACCGGCGCACAGGGTCAATGTGGTGGCATTCACGTTGAAGTCCTGCAGATATCCGCCCGTCATTGCCGCCAGGTTGACGCCGGAAAAGATGAGTCTGGCGCCCCAGGACCCGATCACCGCACCCAACAGGGCCAGAAAGATGGATTCTCCCAGCAACAGGCCCAGCACCTGTCGCCTGCGAAAACCGAGAGCCTTCAAAATGCCGATTTCCCGCACTCTTTCCCGGATCGACATGGCCATGGTATTGGCTGCAATCAGGACCACCGCAAACGTCACCGCCAGACAAATGCTGCTGATGAGAAACTGCACGTTTCCCAGCATCGAGACGAAGCCGAGGATGAAGGCCCGCTCCGTCTCCGTCTTGGTGGGCGCCGTGCTGTTCTTGAAAAGACTGTCGACGCGCTCGGCCACCGCCGGAACTTCCTCGGGGGAGCGGACCCGAATCGAATAGGTTCCGGTAAAACCCGCGTTGTTCATGGCTTCGTTGAAATAGGCCCACTGAAAGTAGAGCCCGCCCCCTTCGTCAGTTCCGCCCTTGTAAATGCCCCGCAGGTTCAGTTCCACCTCAGTGGGAAAGAGGTTGCTCCTGGTGTGAATGGTGTCGCCGACCTTCCAGCCGAAGCGGTCTGCAAGAGCTCGACCCGCGATGGCGCCCGCACGGTCATTGATGAATGCTTCCTTCTCTTCCGGGGAGAGAATCATGTCGGCATTCACCTGAAAAAACTGGTCGCTGTCGACGGCGAACTCGGCGAGTTGATTCTCCTTCCCCTGGTCGTCATAGATTCCCCCAAACCACATGGACCCGATGACGGCCTCGACCCCGTCCACGGCTGCGATCTTTTGACGATAGGAGTAAGGGATGGCGTTGAAAAGGGAGATCTTGTGTCGCGTGATGAGCCTTAAAGCGGATTCCGGCGTTTCCGGTGGGCTGGTCAACTCGCTGAGGACCGTCAGGAGTGTTGAGACAAGGAAGAGAGAAGCCGCCACACTGCTGATGGTGAGGAATGTTCTCAAACGATTGCGAAAGAGGTTCTTCAGAAGCAGCCGCAAGAATTTCATCGCTTTCCCCTGTCCGATTTCATGAAGACCCTACGCTTTTCGGGCGCTATTTGTTCGCTCCATGCCACAGGTCGCCCCGGTTCAGCCAGTTGTAAACCGGCTCCAGCCCGGCTCAACAGATGCCAGACGCCCAAGCGCGCCTGGAGTCGCCCTTTCTCTTCGAGTCCCTGGATTGCCGCTCCTTTCCTCAGTTTACACAATCCTTGAAGGCGCCGTCGACTGACTCCCCCCAGTTGGTTACAATTCCCCGTGAATAAAGGGTGGCGTCAGACGTAATGAACAGGAGTCAAGGGAAGAAAGATCGTTCGGAGGTCGAACTCTTGCGTGAGGCCATGGCGGGCCGAAAGGAAGCCTATGGACAAATCTTCAGGATACACCGGGAGCGCGCTTACGGACTCGCCTATCAATACACTCGCAACAAGGAAGACGCGCTTGATATTGTCCAGGAGGCCTTCATACGAGCCTACACCCACCTGAGCAGGTTCGACCTGGGCAGGAATTTTGGTCCCTGGTTGCTTTCAATCGTCCGCAATCTCTCCATCGACTGCTTGAGAAAGCGCAAGAGACGGGCCACCCAGGAATTGCCTCAGGTGATTCCCGACCGGAAGAGAAAAAGCGCCGACCAGAAACTCCTGAGACAGGAAGTCCGGGCCGCCCTCTTCAAAATGGCCCGCCCTCAACGAGAAATTATTTTCCTGAAGGATTATCAGGGCCACAGCTACGCGGAGATCGCTGAAATCATGGAGATTCCATTGGGAACCGTGATGTCCAGACTGCATCACGCTCGAAAACAGCTGGTCAAAGTGTTGAAAGCGTAAGAGCATGAAGTGCGACGAGATCGAGGTTTGTCTCTCGGGTTATCTTGATCTCGAGTTGCCTCAGCAGCAGAGCCAGAGGGTGCGGGTGCACCTGGAAAGCTGTGCCAAATGCGGGAAGCTTCTGAAGGAGCTGGAAGAGGTGAAAACAAAGACGAAAAGCCTGAGTTACAGGAAGCCTTCAGGGGGGGAGTGGATTCAGATGGAGCAACATATCTTTCAGAAAATGAGCCGTCGCCTGGGTTGGATGGTTCTCATCATCTGGTCGGTGGTCACGGCGGCCTATGCCGGTTATCAATATGCCTCGGCACCCACCGAGCCTCTCTTTGAGAAGCTTCTTGCATTCGGCCTGCTGCTGGGAGTTGCGTTGCTCTTTCTGTCCGTACTCTCGGAGCGGTTGCGGACCAGGAAAACTGATCGCTACAGGGAGATCCAGAGATGATTGTTACTACCACCGAAGCCGTGGCTCAGAAGAAGCTCGTCAGAACGCTGGGAGTCGTTCGAGGGAATTCCGTTCGCTCCCGTCACCTGGGCAAGGACATCCTGGCACTCTTCAGAAATGTGGTGGGAGGGGAAATCCCCGAATATACCAAACTCGCCGCGGAAGCACGTGAACAGGCCCTGGACAGAATGATCGAAGAAGCCGAGGAACTAGGCGCCAACGCCGTTGTCGCCATCCGCTACGGAACAGCCATGCTCATGTCCGGCGCGGCCGAACTGCTCGTCTACGGAACAGCCGTCATCATCGAGTAAACGCCCGAGACCTTTCCGCCTCTCTGAAGACTGGGGCAACTCCCCCCTACTGGCTCGTTGCGCCAACCCGTCCCCCCTCTCGCCGGCCAAGCACTCCCCGACCCCCGACCCCGAAGGCGACGCCAAGGGCGTCATTCAGTATAGCCTGGGGAGAAGCCCCAGGAACTGGAGGGTCCTCGGCGGTCAGCGCTGTAGGCGCGACTCACCAAATCCGTCAGTCCCAGAGGTAGCGGCCAGGTGAAGGCGCACCGGTTGGGGGGTATACTCTTTGCTGGGGGTTGTTTTGGTCATGTCTGAGTCTCCTTTTCAATTTTGGCGAAGCTTACCAAAGCGGCCCCTTTCGGGCCAGCCAACGAGGCTTGCGAGCCCCTTGGTCAAGGAGTGGATCCCCTGATCCAGACCGCACCCGCCGAGCCTTCTACATAGTGTCTGAAAGGGTCGCGTCGTGGAGGGAAATGATACCGGTTACGAGTGAGAATTGATTCCACTGGATACCGACACCACCCCATTGGGGTGGATAGGGGGGCACGACGAGCGTTCGCCTTTTTCAAAATGATTCAAGTGACCCCTGAAGTCTCGATTTCGGAGAGCGAGCTGAAGTTCACCGCTTCTCGCAGCAGCGGACCCGGCGGTCAGAACGTCAACAAGGTGAGCAGCCGAGTGAGTCTGACCTTCGATTTGAAGGCCTCCCCCAGTCTATCTGATGACCAGAAGAAGCGGATCCTGAGGTGTCTTTCCAGCCGCATCAACAAGGAAGGAGTTCTCCGGATCGCAAGTCAGGAACATCGCACCCAGGCGGCCAACCGGAGGGCGGTCGTCGAGCGGTTTGTTCAGCTGCTGGCCCACTGCCTCCGTCCCCGGAGATTACGCAGACACACGGCGATACCGGAAAGGGTGAGGCTGCACCGGCTGCGGGAAAAGAGTCGGAGGAGTGAACTCAAACGCCTGCGCGCGACGCCCAAGCCCGAAGACTGAGAAACTAAGGGCTCGCGCAAGAATAACTTCACATTTTGGCATCTCATCTTCACACCA
>JBHHYX010000055.1:0-18561 GCA_046757765.1 Acidobacteriota bacterium
ATCCACGAGCATCTCCACCGCCTCGCTACGATCGAGTGTGAGAAATCCGGGCTAAACGGAGAACGCCCTGGGGGGGGGTGAGCTGGTCGAAAAAAAGAAGGCTCGGAGGGGCGACATAGGGAGGACCACAGTCCCTCGCAAAACTCCTTATACGGCTCAGATTTGGCGAAAAATGGGGAGAGTTCCTCCCCAGGGTCACTTGACAGTAACCAGAAGTTCCTGTACTTTTGGCGCTTATATTTTTCTCCTGAAAAGGGAAGTATGATGAAGACGTTTTTGCCCAAGGTTTCTGAGATGGAAAGAAAATGGTTCGTGGTCGACGCCAGCGGTCACGTGCTTGGCCGTCTGGCTTCTCGGATTGCTTCCGTTCTTATGGGGAAAGAGAAGCCGTGCTATACTAGCTTCATCGACAGCGGCGATTTTGTCATCGTCGTGAATGCCGACAAAGTCAAGCTCACCGGAAAGAAGCTGGACCAAAAGATCTATTACTCCCACAGTGGTTACCCCGGTGGTCTGAAACAAATCACGGCCAGAGACCTGTTGGACAAGCATCCTGAAAGGCTGATCCGGTCTGCGGTCAAGGGGATGCTGCCCAAGACCAGGTTAGGCCAGCAGATGGGCAAGAAACTGAAGATCTACGCGGGACCGGAGCATCGCCACCAGGCTCAAAGGCCCGAGCCTCTCGTCGTCTAAGGGGAGGAATCAAGAGTTGGACAAGCTGCACTATTACGGTACAGGGAAGCGTAAGACCTCTACGGCTCGGGTTTTCTTGATGCCGGGGTCGGGACAGATCGTTATCAATGATGTGGACTACCAGGAGTATTTCACCAACAGGCCGCAACGAATGCTGGTCACGCAACCCCTGGTGCTGACCGAATTCGTCGACAAGTTTGACCTTTACGCGAATGTCAAAGGCGGAGGTTTCACGGGGCAGGCGGGCGCCGTCCGACTGGGACTCTCTCGGGCCTTGACGAAATTCGATCCCGGACTACGACCAGTACTCAAGAAAGCTGGTTTTCTGACCCGCGACCCTCGCATCAAGGAACGGAAAAAGTACGGTCAGCCTGGGGCCAGAAAGCGCTTTCAGTTTTCCAAGAGATAAGTCAGGAGGAGCTGTTTGTCTGCCATTTCCATAAAGCAACTGTTGGAAGCCGGTGTTCACTTCGGTCACCAGACCCACCGCTGGAATCCGAAGATGAAGGAGTTCATCTTCGGGGAGAGAAACGGCATCTATATCATCGACCTGCAGCAGACGCTGAGATTATTCAAACACGCGGTCCAATTCGTCACCGAAATCGCCTCCCAGGGGAAAACGATTCTTTTTGTCGGAACCAAGAGGCAGGCCCAGGAAGCAGTGGAAGAAGAGGCTCAGCGCTGCGGAATGTACTTCGTGAACAACCGCTGGCTGGGAGGGCTGCTCACCAATTTTGCCACCATTCAGAACAGCCTCAAGCGGTACAAGGAGCTGGAGTCGATGCAAGCCGACGGCTTCTATGAAAAGCTCTCGAAGAAGGAGGCCGCCCGGCTGGAGCGCGAACGTAAGAAGCTGGAAAAGAACCTCAGGGGAATCAAGGATATGGACCGGCTCCCGGCCGCTCTCTTCGTGGTGGACGCCAACCGGGAAACGATAGCCGTTCGGGAAGCCTCCAGACTGAGCATCCCCATTGTCGCCATCGTGGACACCAACAGTGACCCGGACCTGATCGATTACGTCATTCCCGGCAACGACGACGCCTTGAGAGCGGTGCGCCTCTTTGCGTCGACCATGGCCGAAGCCGTGCGGGCCGGACGGGCGGACTACGAGGCCCGGATCGAAAAGGAGCGGCGCGAGGCAAGGGAACGCGAGGCAGCCGCCCGAGAGGCCGCTCGCAAGGCCAAGGAGGAGGCGCAAAAACGGGTCCAGGAGCAAGAAGCCGCCAAGGCCCAGGCCGACGCCAACCAGGAGGCGGTAGCTGCTTCAAAGGCAAAGGCGCCTGAAGCTGCGGCTCAAGAGGAGACAGTTGCAGTCGCTCCCGAGGGGGGCCAGGCTGAGCCCGGGCCCACGGTTTCCGAAGCGCCGCCGCAGCCCCCGGCAGAGGTGGCAGCCCAAGTGGAGGAGGCGTCCAAGCCGCAAAAGACCGAGAAGGCCTCCGGCACGGCAAAAGCAAAGAAGAAACCGGCCAAGACCGGCGGGCCCCGCAAAACCAAGGCCACCGCGCCCAAGAGGAAGGCAGCCCCCAAGAAGGAAACACAGGCGGCGACCCCCACCGCGGCGGAGACACCCGGAGCGGACTCCTCACCCGACCCCGCCTCTTTCCAAGCCCACGAAGACGAAGAGAAAGTCGAAGCGAAATCCTGACTTCCGCCTCTCCCCGAATCACGGAGGAATCCATGGAGATCACTGCTCAACAAGTCAAACAACTGCGCGAGAAAACCGGCGCCGGCATGATGGAGTGCAAGAAAGCCCTGATCGCCGCTGAAGGAGATCTGGACAAGGCGGTCATTGTGTTGAGAGAGCGAGGACTCGCCGCAAGCGCCCAGAAGGCCGGACGGACGACCCGGGAGGGAAGCGTGGGACAGTATATCCACGCCGGGGGCAAGCTGGGCGTTCTGGTCGAGGTGAATTGCGAGACGGATTTTGTGGCCCGCACCTCCGAATTCCAGACCCTGGTCCGGGACCTTGCCATGCAAATCGCCGCCTCCAACCCCTTGTATGTGCGCCGGGAAGATCTGAGTCCGGAAGAACTCGAGCGAGAGCGCGAGATCTACCGCAGTCAGGTGCGGTCCAGCGGAAAGCCCGAAAGAATCATCGACAGAATCGTTGAAGGAAAGCTGAAGAAATACTATTCTGAGAACTGTCTCTACGAACAGGCGTACATCAAAGATTCCAACATGACGGTCGAAGATTTCATCAAGTCCCATATCGCCCTGCTCAAAGAGAACATCACGGTCAGGCGTTTCGCCCGCTTCAAGGTGGGAGAGTAGACGGCCGCGACCGGGCGGACTACCCCGGGCCGGTCAGGACAATCAACCATGGCAGGGGATGCGGTTCAAGAGAAAGAAGCGCCGACCACCGAGGTCACTGACATCGCCAAGCCTCGTTACAACCGGGTGCTGATCAAGGTGAGCGGAGAAGCCCTCATCGGCTTCAAGAACTTTGGAGTCGACCCCGCCATGATGAGAGCCATCGCCCTCCAGATCAGGGAAGTCCATCAACTCGGCGTCGAGGCGGCGCTCGTCGTCGGCGGGGGCAACATCATTCGGGGCGTAGCCGTTCGGGAAGCGGGTTTCGACCGCGCCACCGGCGATTACATGGGCATGCTGGCGACGGTGATCAACTCCCTCGCCTTGCAGAACGCCCTGGAGAAGATCGGTCTCTTCACCCGGGTGCTCAGTGCCATCCACGTGGCCGAAGTGGCGGAACCGTTCATTCGAAGGCGGGCCATTCGCCATTTGGAAAAGAAACGAGTGGTCATCTTCGCGGGAGGCACCGGAAACCCCTACTTTTCGACCGACACCGCCGCCGCCCTCCGGGCCAATGAAATCAAAGCCGAGATCATCCTCAAGGCCACCAAGGTGGATGGGGTTTATGACTCCGACCCCGCCTTGAACAAGAAGGCCCGGTTGTTGGAGCGACTGACCTATCTTCAGGTTCTGGAAAAGGGCCTCAGGGTGATGGATCCTACCGCCATCTCGCTGTGTATGGAAAACCGCCTTCCGATCATCGTCTTCAATCTCCGTCGCGAAGGGAACATCAGGGACGCGGTGCTGGGAAGGAAGGTGGGTTCGATGATCACTGATTGAGTGCGGCTCCTTCCCCTGCTATCCTCATGAGACCCCGAAAGTGGAGGGTTTTATGATCAAAGATCTGATTTCCGAGACCCGGGCACGAATGGGTAAGACGGTGGAGGACTTGACGGTGGAACTCACTTCGGTTCGCACCGGAAGAGCATCCATTCATCTGCTGGACCACGTTCGCGTAGACTATTATGGAACCCCTACGCCGATCAACCAAGTCGCCACGCTTCACGTTCCCGAGCCCACTTTGATCACGGTCCAGCCGTGGGACACCACCCAGTTGGCCAACATCGAACGCGCACTGGCTGCTTCCAATCTGGGGATCAACCCTTCCAACGATGGTCGGCTCATACGGCTTCCCATTCCGCCGCTGACGGAAGAGCGACGCAGAACCCTGGCCAGACACGTGGGGACGGTGGCTGAGGAGCACCGCACCGCCATCCGAAACATTCGTCGAGATGCCAATGACAAGTTGAAGCAGTCTCTCAAGGAGAAGGAAATATCCGAAGATGATGAGTTCCGCGCTCTGGCTGAAGTCCAGCAGGTGACCGATGAGTATGTCAGGAAGATTGACAAACTGGCGGCTCAGAAAGAAAAGGAGATTCTCGAAGTCTGAGGGCCGGGGGCAAGAGGGGAGTCGAGAGTGCCGGCTCACTGGACATTTGCCCGTCCGAGCCGGCGGTGAAACTTTTCAAAGGCTGGAGTCGTCACTCGTTACGGGTTCATCGGGCAGTGAAGTCGCCGGTTTTTTTGACCTGAGTTGAGCGATTCTTGCCTCTCCCCCTGGGGCTCGCTCAGTTGGGTGTGGATTCTGTTGACGAGGAGGTGAAGACGGGTTCATGAGTTTGGACGAGAGGTCGAGACCATCGCCTCAAACGGAGTCGTTCCCCCTGGAGCATCTTTCTCCCAACCCGGGTGATCGAAGAGGTTCCTCTGTTTTGGCCCGTGAAGCTCGAGGTTGGGCCAGGGATATCCTCTTCGCCGCCCTGACCGCCATTCTGATCGTCGTCTTTGTCATTCAGCCGGTCAAGGTCGAAGGGACCAGTATGCAGCCCAATCTCTCCGACCAGGAGCGCATTTTTGTCAACAAGTTCGTCTACCATTTCAGCGAGATTGAACGAGGTGACGTCGTCGTCTTCTGGTTCCCCAAAGATCCCACCAAGTCTTTCATCAAGCGCGTGATCGGGTTGCCGGGCGAAAGGATCGAGATCCGCTCGGGCGCCGTCTTCATCGATGACCACCGCCTCCGCGAAACCTATGTGCGGCCAGAGTACTTCGATTACCATTCCTGGGGACCCGTGGCTGTTCCCGCCGCTCACTACTTTGTCATGGGCGATCACCGCAATTCGAGTAATGACAGCCGTCACTGGGGGTTTGTCCCCTCAGCCAATATCTTCGGCAAGGCGATCTTTCGATACTGGCCGGTTTCGAAACTCGGGATCGTGGACTGATCGAGGTGAATCAGCCGGTGGCGGAAGAAGAGCTCAGCCCAATCACACCGGGTCACCGGGAAGACAAGTGCCCCGTCGTTGGTGGAGATTCTTGGTGAGAACGAAGGCCGTTCTTTATCTCGAAGATGGAAGACTCTTTGAAGGACAGGCCTTCGGGGCGGATGGCGAAGCCCTGGGAGAGGTGGTTTTCAACACCTCGATGACCGGCTACCAGGAAATCCTCACAGATCCTTCCTACGCGGGCCAGATTGTCGTCATGACCCAGCCCGAGATCGGAAACTACGGCACCAATGCTCGGGACTCCGAGTCGCGGCGTCCTTTTGCCGAGGCCTTGGTGGTACGCGAGTACAGCCCGGTTTTCAGTAACTGGAGAGGAGAGCAAAGCCTGGACGACTATCTCCGACGAAATCGAATTATGGGGCTCTCAGAAATCGACACCCGGGCTCTGGTTCGACACATTCGCAACCAGGGAGCGATGCGTGGAATCGTTTCCTCCATCGACTTCAGTCCGGAGTCCCTGAAGCAAAAGGTGCTCAAACAGCCGCCCATGCAAGGCAGCGATTACGTGGGACGCGTGACCACCGAACGGTCTTATCCATGGCCTTCGCAGGAGCCCCGTCTCAACGTGGCGGCCTACGATTTCGGAATTAAGACCAACATCTTGAGATCCCTTGCCGGCCGCGGCTGCAATCTCACCGTCGTACCGGCCATGACCTCCGCCCAAGAGGTGATGGACTTGAAGCCGGATGGGATCCTTTTATCCAATGGACCGGGAGACCCGGAGCCGCTCGATTATGCAGTCTCCAACATTCGCGCTTTGCTGGGCCGAAAGCCGTTGTTTGGGATCTGTCTGGGTCACCAGTTACTGGGATTGGCGTTGGGCGGCCGGACGTTCAAGATGAAGTTCGGCCATCGGGGCGGCAACCAGCCGGTCAAAAACCTCATCACGGGCCGCGTTGAGATCACCGCCCACAACCATGGCTTTGCCATCGATCCGGACTCTCTAGGCTCGAGCGGCATTGAGCTGACGCACATGAATCTGAATGATCAGACGTTGGAGGGTTTCCGCCACCGCAGGCTGCCGCTTCTGGCAGTTCAGTATCACCCTGAGGCCGCGCCCGGCCCTCATGATTCTGCTTATTTGTTCGACCAGTTCATCAGCCTGATGAGGGGGGACGGATAAGAAAAGAGCCCAATGTCCAGACGACCCGGGACACTGATCTGATCCCGAGGCCGCCGGGCCGGGGAGGGGTCTGTCATCCACTCAGCACTTGAAACTTGACTCAATGCCCAGAAGAAAGGACCTCAAGAGGATCCTGATCATCGGATCAGGTCCTATCGTAATCGGCCAGGCCTGCGAATTCGACTATTCCGGAGCCCAAGCCTGCAAGGCGTTGATGAATGACGGCTTTGAAGTCATTCTGGTCAACTCCAACCCGGCCACGATTATGACTGATCCGGAACTCGCCACAAGGACCTATGTGGAACCTCTCACCTCCGGCTTCGTTTCCGAAATCATCAAACGTGAGCGACCCGATGCGCTGCTGCCGACGGTGGGGGGACAGACTGGTTTGAATGTCTCGGTCGCGCTCTCAGAAGAGGGTGTCCTGCACCAGTTTGGAGTGGAGATGATCGGCGCCACGATCGACTCCATCAGGATGGCCGAGGACCGGCGCCGTTTTCGGACCGCCATGGAGGCGATCGGGCTGGAAGTCCCACGCTCGGGCTTCGCCAACAATCTCGATGAGGCCGAGGCCATCAGGGAGCAGTTGGGCTTGCCCGTTGTGGTGCGCCCTTCCTACACGTTGGGCGGCTCGGGTGGAGGCATCGCTTACAACAGCGAACAGTTCAGGGAGATCGTCGAGCACGGAATGCACCTCTCGCCCCTTCATGAAGTTTTGGTGGAGGAGTCGATCGTCGGCTGGAAAGAGTTCGAACTGGAGGTCATGCGGGACCTCAACGATAACGTCGTGGTCATCTGCTCCATTGAAAACGTCGACCCGATGGGCATCCACACCGGGGACTCCATCACGGTGGCTCCGGCCCAGACTCTGACGGACGTGGAGTACCAGCGGATGCGGGACGCCGCCATCCGGGTGATCCGAAAAGTAGGAGTGGACACCGGCGGCTCCAACATTCAGTTCGCGGTGCATCCTGAGACAGGCCGAATGGTTCTGATTGAGATGAACCCTCGGGTCAGCCGGAGCTCGGCACTGGCCTCCAAGGCCACCGGGTTTCCCATCGCAAAGATTGCCGCTAGACTGGCTGTCGGCTATACCCTGGATGAGATTCCAAACGACATCACATTGAAAACTCCGGCTAGTTTCGAGCCCACCCTGGACTACGTGGTGGTGAAAATTCCCAAGTGGAATTTCGAGAAATTTTCGCCCACTTCTCCGCTGCTGGGGACCCAGATGAAATCCGTGGGCGAGGTGATGGCCATTGGCCGAACGTTCAAAGAGGCGCTTTGGAAAGGCCTGCGCTCGCTGGAAACGGGCAAGACTCTGGAAGAAGAGGAAGTTGTCGGAGCCCCCCTTCGAAAGCACCTCGTTGAGGCCACTCCCAACCGTTTGGCCTGGCTTCGCCGGGCCTTTCTGGAAGGCTATTCCATCCAAGAGCTCAAGGAGTTGACCGGTGTGGATCCCTGGTTTCTCAGCCACTTCAGGGAGATGGTCGCACTGGACGAGAGTCTCCGCTCCTTCCAATTGAACTCCATTGATCCGGAATTGATTCGGCACGCCAAACGGGCCGGAATCTCAGACATCGGGCTGGCCCAGCTGGCCCGGCAGCCGTCCTCCGCGGGTTCGGTTGCAGGAGAGCCCCCGGCGGCAGCCTTTTTGAAAACCACCCAGGAGACGGTAACGGATCGGACGATCTGGGAGTTTCGGCGCAAACACGGCATCCGGCCTGTCTTCAAACGAGTGGACACGTGCGCGGCCGAGTTCGAGTCCCACACCCCCTATCTCTACTCCACCTATGAGTCGGAGGACGAATCGGAGCCCAGCAACGAGCGCAAGATCATCATCTTGGGCAGCGGTCCGAATCGAATCGGGCAAGGAATCGAGTTCGACTACTGCTGCTGTCATGCAGCCTTCGCACTCAAGGAAGCCGGCTTTGAGACCATCATGGTCAACTGTAACCCCGAGACCGTTTCGACCGACTACGACACCTCTGATCGGCTCTACTTTGAACCCTTGACTTTCGAGGACGTCATGGCCATCGTCGAGGCCGAAAAGCCGGAAGGGATGATCGTCCAGTTCGGCGGCCAGACCCCCTTGAAACTGGCTTTGAAGCTTTTTGACGCAGGCGTGCCAATCATCGGAACCTCTCCCCAGTCGATTGACCTGGCGGAGGACCGCGGGCGGTTTGGAGAACTGCTGCGCCAGCTGGAGATTCCTCAGCCCGACAACGGCATCGCCTCATCGGTGGAGGAAGCCAGTAGAGTCGGCCGCCGGATTGGTTATCCGGTCCTGGTCAGACCTTCCTACGTCCTGGGCGGCCGGGCAATGGCCATCTTTTACGATGAAGCCGCCCTGCGGCGATATGGAGTCTCGGCGGTCCAAGCCGCCCCCGATCACCCCATCCTGATCGACAAGTTTTTGGAGCAGGCCCGTGAGTACGATGTGGACGCCCTGGCCGACCCTGAACGAGTCCTCATCGGCGGCGTCATGGAGCACATTGAAGAAGCGGGCATTCACTCAGGAGACAGTACTTCAGTGCTTCCTCCAATTGTCCTCAGCGAGCAGCACCTGGAGACGATGCGAGAGTACACCCGCCGCCTGGGCAAGGCACTGGAGGTGGTGGGGCTCATGAATGTTCAGTTTGCCATCGTCGAGGAGAAAATCTACGTGCTGGAGGTGAACCCCAGAGCCAGCCGCACGGTGCCCTTCGTGAGCAAAGCGACCGGCGTCCCCCTGGCCAAAGTCGCCTCCCAGCTGATGATTGGAAGGAAACTGGCCGAGTTGGGTCTGAGCGAGGATCTGCGAGTGCGTCACTGCTTTGTCAAGACCCCGGTCTTCCCGTTCGAGAAGTTCTCCGGCGTGGACACCATCCTGGGACCCGAGATGAAGTCGACCGGAGAAGTGATGGGGGTCTCGGACGGCTTTGGCCAGGCCTATGCCAAAGCTCAAATCGGCGCCGGCGTGAGACTTCCCGAGGGGGGGGTCGTGTTTATCAGCGTCAATGACCGGGACAAGCAGGATCTTCCCAGCCTCGCCAGGAATTTTCAGGAGATGGGATTTCAGATCGTCGCCACCCGGGGAACCGCCGCCGCACTCCGGAGTGCCGGCCTCGAGGTGGAAAGGGTGTACAAGGTGAATGAGGGACGCCCCCATGTCGTCGATTGGATCAAGAGTGACCGCATAGATCTGGTGGTCAACACCCCCTTGGGAAAAGAGTCTTTCTATGACGAAAAAGCCATCCGACGGGCCTGCATTCAGTACCGCATCCCTTGTATTACGACCGTATCGGCCGCTGCGGCCGCCGTCAGCGCCATCGATTCCCTGCAGCGCGAAGAGGTGAGTGTCCGAAGTCTCCAGGAGTACCACGGCCTCTCCTCCGGTCCGAGCGGGAGGGGATCGAAGAGTGGGCCTGGAGAAGACGAAACAGTCACCCTCGACCCGCTGTGAAGGCAGCCCTAAGGCTAACCAAAGAGATTTGAAATTCTTGATTCCATCGGTTGAGCGATTCTGGCGACAAGTCACTGAACCACGAACGTGAGTGAGTGGCCATCCGGATTGGGCCGGGCGCTGACGCTTCGGTTCAGTTTGCAGCTAACCCGAATTTCTCACACTGGACCGTAGCGAAGAGCCGGAAGCGCCGCGCTGACAAGGCGTTACGTCCGAGGTCCCCGGAGCCGTAGTTATGCACTACGTCGAGGAGGCCGAGGGCGGGCAACGCAGTCAGCGCGGATGATTCCGGTTCTGCAGTAGATCGGGTGTGAGAAATCCGGGCTAAGGCCAGCTCATTCACCCCCACATCAATCCTGCTCAGGACGCGAGAGCCTGGCCAATAGGCGAGCCGTCCCTCCCCGAGGCAACACTCTGTGAGCAAAGACGGTCAACTTATTGATCCATCGGGGCACCACCAGACCCCCGCCCCGATCCAATGCCTTGAGCGCCTCCTCCACAACCTCGTCCGGAGCTGGGGGCCGGCCCGGGAACGTCCCGCCTCCAGCTTGGCCGATCACCCGCAGGCTGGTTCGCGTCCCCCCCGGGCAAAGGGTGACGACGGAGATGCCGTAGCCTCGGACTTCTTCCGCCAGCCCCATGGAAAAGCTGGTGACGAAGGCTTTCGAAGCGGCATAGACGGCGGCGTAGGGAATCGACTGAAAGCCGGTTAACGACGAGACGTTGATCAGGCCGCCCCGCCGCCTCTCAACCATGGGCGCCAACAGGTGATGGGTCAGCTCCACCAGGGTGTGGACGTGCAGACGGACCATTTCCATCTGAGGGTCGAGTGGCAGCCTCCAAAACTCACCGCGCCCCGCAAATCCGGCGTTGTTGACCAGGAGATCCACCGCCAGCCCGCGTTCCGACAGCTGGCGGACCAGGAGAGTTGAAGCCGAAATCCGGCTCAGGTCCAGTTCCACCACCTCCGTCTGAATCCCGTGACGCTGGCTCAATTCGCTCCCCAGTCCCTGTAAAGCTCCAGCACTGCGGGCCACCAGTATGAGGTTGTGGCGCCGGGCCGCCAGTGCCCGAGCGAAACACTCCCCAATTCCTCGGGAAGCACCAGTGACGAGGGAAAAAAACGTTTCACTCACTAGGGGAAGGTTCCGTCGGGACATCCGGGTCCGCCGAATCCACACCCCTTCTTCGACGGGAAGAACGGGGTCGACGATAGAGGGCGTTGCGGATGGACTCGGGGTATCGGGTACCCCAAACCACGTCCCAGACGCCGCTACTGAGGCCATAGCCCAGGTCCGACCCTTTGGGACTGTGGTGGTACAGGTGGTGCCGTTTGATATAGCGAAAGTAAGGATTCTTGAAGTGATAGAAATGAACGGAGTGATGCACCCACTCCTCAACCACATAGCCTTGCACGGTTCCGGCCAGCAGCAGGGGGAGAGTATGAGCCGGGGCAATAAAACTCAGGGGGGCGCAGACCAGAAAGAGGGGAAGCAGATCGCCGATCGTGCCGTTGATGTGCATCCCGTCCCAAGGGCGGGCGTGATGTTCCCAGTGCAGCGGGTCCAGGCGCCGGTGCAGAAATCGCCTCACCCTTCCCTCCCCGTCGGCAAAGTGTCCATGCAGAATGTAACGGTGCGACAGATACTCCACCAGGGTCCAGTTCACGATCCCGGCAGCGAAGAAAAGAAGTCCCGCCAGGAGATGGGATGACCTCAATGTCCACCCCAGAAGGATCACTGAATACAGGCTGTAGAATAAGGTGACCGGATAGAGACGCCGTCTCGAGATGACGGCTTGCCGCTGCTTGTAGGCGGCAAAGCCCGCCTTCGATCTTTCCAACCAGAATTTCTTAGCCGAATCCCCTGCCCGTTCGTGCGAGGCGGACCCCATGGAACACCTCCTCCCTCACTGTCCACCAACAGCTCTCGTCGCTTAGATGCCAAGGCGTTACAATCGTCCCCTGTCCACTGGTCTGTCTAGGGCCGCCGAGCGCGAAAAGAAGTTCACAAAGCGGTCAACTTGTGCGCTTGGCAACAATGTACACTATCAAATAACGAAGCACCGACCGTGAGCGAGGGGAATGTCACGGCTTCAACTCGCCGCCCCCTCCGGTCGCTGACGTTCCCGGCTCCCTCTTCGTGTCCCTTCGTACCCTCTTCGCGGAGCTACGAAGTTGCTCGCTACCCCACTCGCCGGCGAGTCAAGAGCCGTGCCGGGTTCTCCGAAAAGGGGAGCGGAGTTGGCACGGAGCGATGCCGGCAGCCGCCTCTTTCCGGTATACTGGTCCCGAAAAAGGTAGCGTGCCGCAGGCTGGCCGTCAATCCAACAAAAATCGATTTTCTTCGATAATTCGGCGGCAAGGGAAAATCGTGGCGCGCAGAAGGGATGAGGTCGAGGTGTCTTCAGGTCACTGCGCTTACGATGCCATTCTGATCACTTCCTTCGGGGGTCCGGAAAGAACGGAGGATGTCCTTCCCTTTCTCGAACGAACGCTGCGAGGAAAGAACGTCCCACGGGAAAGACTGATGGAAGTGGCTCACCACTACTATCAGTTCGGAGGGGTGAGTCCCCTCAATGCCCAGATCAGGGAGCTGATCCAGGCTTTGAAAGCAGAGCTGGAGGCTCATGGACCTCGCCTGCCCGTCTACTGGGGGAACCGCAACTGGCACCCCTTTCTGTCCGATGCAGTCCATGGCATGAGGGAGGACGGCATCCAGAAGGCTCTCGCTTTTGTCACCTCCCCCTTTAGTTCCTACTCCAGTTGCAGACAGTATCAGGAGGATATTGTGCGGGCCCGCCGGCAGGTGGGTGAAGGAGCCCCGCAGATTGACAAGCTGCGAGCGTTCTTCAACCATCCGGGTTTCATCCAGCCGCAGATTGAAAACCTTGGAAGAGCCCTGGCTCAGATGCACCCAGACAACCGCGCGGGCACCCACCTGCTTTTCACCGCCCACAGTATTTCCCGCAAGATGGCGGCCAAATGTGTCTATGAGGATCAGTTGCTGGAGACGTGCCGGCTGGTTGCGGAAGGTCTCCACCATGACATCTGGCAGCTCGTGTACCAGAGTCGCAGTGGATCGCCCCGGGAGCCATGGTTGGAGCCCGACATCTGTGACTACCTGCGTGAGCTCGGGAGCACCGGAGTGACGGACGTGGTCGTGGCGCCCATAGGATTCATCTCCGATCATATGGAAGTCAAATACGACCTGGACACCGAGGCGCGAGCGCTCTGTGAACGGATTGGGTTGAATATGGTTCGCGCCCAGACACCGGGCACCCACCCTCTCTTTGTCCGCATGATCCGGGATCTGGTGGTGGAGCGGCTGGCAGAAGACCCGGTTCGGCCTGCCTTGGGAATAAGGGGTCCCAGCCACGACGTCTGCCCTCCAGGCTGCTGTCTGTAGCCGCTGGGGCCAGGGCCGCCTGGGATTGCAAGGACCTTGAAATTCGGACCTGAGTTGAGCGATTCTGGCGGATGGGAAGCGCCAAGATGTTGTGTTCCCGAGGGTTGCGGAGACCGCAGGCATGCCCGCCGCGGTATGTCAAGGATCGACAAGACCCTGCGGGGCGCAACAGATTGGTGCTTACCGCCGTCGACAATAAGTCTCTGGTTCTCTATTGACACGAGGGTTGTTCCGTCGCAAGCTTCACAGTCATGATCTTCAAACAGGACCTACTTTCGGGCCAGGTCGCCATCGTCACGGGGGGTGGCACGGGCATTGGCGAGGTGATCTCGACGGAGCTGGCACGGCACGGCGCCGACGTGGTGGTGACCAGCCGCAACCCTGACCATCACCCCAAAGTGATCCACGCCATCCGGGAGTTGGGCCCAAGAGCCCTCTCGGTCGCCACCGATGTCCGCGACCCCGAGCAGGTGCAGGCCATGGCCGAGCAGGTGGTGAACTCCTTTGGACGGATCGATATTTTGATCAACAACGCCGCGGGCAACTTCCTGTGTCCGGCTGAGCAGCTTTCCTACAATGGTTGGAAAGCCGTGGTGGACATCGTTCTCAACGGTTCTTTCATTGCCAGCAAAGCGGTTCTCCCCACCATGAAGAGGCAAAAGAGGGGGAACATCGTCAACATTGGCGCCACCTACGCCTGGTCCGCCGCCACCCTGGTCTCTCACTCGGGCGCGGCCAAAGCCGGAGTCCTCAACCTGACCCGGACCCTCTCCGTGGAGTGGGCCCCTTATGGTATCCGCGTCAACGCCGTCACACCGGGGCCCATCGAGGAGACTGAGGGAGTCAAGAGGCTGATGGCGGCCCCCGGAGCCAGAGAAGCCACTCTCCGGAAGATTCCGCTGAGGAGGTTGGGTTCGAGGGAGGAAATCGCCTGGGCGATCCTGTATCTGTGTTCTCCCGCGGCCTCCTATGTGACGGGACACAATCTGGTGGTGGATGGCGGCTTGTGGCTCGGAATGAGCTCGTTTGGCTCCTGACCGACGTGGAGATCATTCCACCGTGACCGATTTGGCGAGATTGCGGGGCTGATCTATGGCACAACCTTGCTCGCGCGCGATGTAGTACGCCAGCAGTTGCAGAGGGATGACTGTCAGAAGGGGAGTGAACAGCTCGTCCACGACCGGAACTTCGATCACCTCGTCGCAGACTCCACGCAACCGGTTGTCCCCTTCGCTTCCCACCCCCAGGATGGGCCCGCCGCGAGCTTTGACCTCCTGGATGTTGCCGATCATTTTTTCGTAGCTGCTGTCGCGAGGGGCCAGGCACACGGAGGGAAACCGGGAGTCGATCAGCGCGATCGGCCCGTGCTTCATTTCGCCGGCGGCATAGCCTTCGGCGTGCAGGTAGGAAATCTCCTTCAATTTCAGAGCGCCTTCCAATGCAATCGGGTAGTTGAACTTCCTGCCGATGAAAAGGAAGTTCTTGTGGCTTGCGTATCTCCGGGCGATTTGCTCGATTCGGGGGGCCAGCTTCAGTGTCCGGCGGATCTTGCCGGGAATGGAAGCCAGTTCCCTGATGAAGGCCTGACCTTCGGTCACCGACATGCGCTGGCAGCGGGCCAGAAAGAGCGTGACCAGATAGAGGATGGTCAATTGTGAAAGGAAAGACTTGGTGGAGGCGACTCCGATCTCAGGCCCGGCGTGGTTGTGAATTCCGGCGTCCGTCTCCCTGGCTATGCTGCTGCCCACGACATTCACCAATCCCAGGACCAGATTGCCCTTGAGCTTCGCTTCACGCACGGCGGCCAGCGTGTCAGCCGTCTCACCGGACTGGCTGATGGCCAGAACGACGGTTCCCTTGCGCAGGATGAGCTTGCGGTAACGGAACTCGGAAGCCAGGTCGACGCCCACCGGAATGTCGGTGCAAGCCTCGAAAATATACCGACCCAAGAGGCCCGCATAGTAGGAAGTTCCACAAGACACGATGATCAAGTGGCTCATCTCCCTGAGTCGGGGAACGACGCTCTCGAGGCCGCCCAGCTTGGCCGTTCCTTCGCTCTCCACCAACCGGCCTCGCAGTGCATTCTCGACCGCCTCCGGCTGTTCAAAGATCTCCTTGAGCATGAAATGGGGATACCCTTGCATCTCAGCGGCACCGATCTCCCAGTCCACCATCTGTTTCTGCCGCGAGATCGGCTTGTGCTCCAGATTCGTGATGCGGTAGAAACCCGGCGTCAGGACGGCGATGTCGTTGTCCTGCAGATAGATCACCTGCTTGGTGTGACTGACCAGGGCGGTCACGTCCGAAGCCGCAAAGACTTCACCCTCCCCGATTCCCAGGATGATGGGGCTGCCTCGCCGACCGACCACGATCTTGTCCGGGTCGTCTTTGGAAAGGACCCCGACTCCGAATGCGCCACGCACCCGACGAAGGGCTTGAACCACGGCGGCCTCCAGGCTGCCATCAAAATATTCTTCGATGAGATGGGCCAGGACTTCGGTATCGGTCTCTGAACCAAAGCGATGTCCCTTCCCCTGCAGCTCCTCCTTGAGGCTCTGGTAGTTTTCAATGATCCCGTTATGGATCACAAAGATGCGATCGCGGCAACCGGAATGAGGGTGCGCATTCTTCAATGACGGCTCGCCGTGTGTGGCCCAGCGGGTGTGGGCCATTCCTCCTCGGGCCTGCCAGCAATGATCCGCCAGCTTCTCCTCCAGAGCTTGAATCTTACCCACGGCCTTCAGGCAGCGGATCCCACCCTCGGAAAAAATGGAAAACCCACTGGAGTCGTAGCCCCGGTACTCGAGACGCCTCAGTCCTTCCAGAAGAATGGCCACCGCGTCACGCCTTCCCAGGTAACAGACAATTCCACACATCAGGCAAAGAAGTCTATCACGCGCCGGCACGCGTTGCTTGGGGCTCGGTATCTGTGATCGACATCATGCCCATTGATCCCAACCGTTGCAATCGATTGCGATAGCGATGGCGAAAGCGGATTCCGATACCGATCAAGACCCGGCCCACCACACCGCTCGGAGGGCCGGGCGGCCAGGCAGGCGTCAAGCCTCGCCTCACGAGACCCATCCACAGGCACCCGTTCGAAGCAGAGACTCGGGCGATCGTCTTGACGGGGTCAGGAGCTCACTTGATGGGTGGGCCCTGAAGCCAGTCATATCCAATTTCGGGGTCATCGTGGGGAATACGCCCTTCGTCGTCCGGGTCGTAGACCCGCGAGGTGACGTAGAAGAGGTGGGCCGGACCGCTGACGCATTTGCAGCCGTGGGCAACGCCGGGGGGAATCCGAAGGACTCGCGCGGGCTGGCCCTCTCCCATCAGGAAATCAATCGTCCGGGCTGAAGTCGGGGAGTCCTCACGAATGTCGTGAAGGGCCACCTTGAGTACTCCGCCGGCGACGTACCACCAGTCGATCTGCTTCTGATGGATGTGCCAGGCCTTGATGACCCCCTGATACATCAGGGAATGGCTCCACTGGCCGAAATCCTGGAAGAAATCGTCGCTGACGCGAAGGATTTCCCGAAAGAAACCCCTTTCATCCCGGTGGGTCGCCAGATCCTGGAACACGACCCCTTCAATGCCGGTGGGAGTGTCGCGCCGCCGCCTCTGTTCCATGGGAGCCGTCAAAACCTTCTCCGGATGAACTTCACCGTGCCTTCACGGGTCAAAGAGTAACCCTCGGGGAGCGTTTCCTCGATCTTGGCCCGAAAGCCCTTCACACTCCAACGCCTTTCAGCCAGGCGCTCCAGAATGTGACTTCGCAGCCTGGGCCGGTCTTCGGAATCCAGATAGCACTGCAGCACGGCCTGGCGCGAATTTCCCTCCGGTTGCTCCAACAGAAAATCCAGGGCGGCGAGACGGACATCGTCGTCCGGTTCCTGCAGGTAGAGTCGGACCGTCTCCTCCAGTTCCTCGGATCGAAAGCCTTCGAGAGAGCGGATGAGCTGCACCTGGGGTTCCGGGCTGGCGGGAGGATTGTCCCAGTGGTAGCGCAGGATCTCGTTGAGCTTGTCCAGCAGTTCAGGCTGGGGAAGAATCTCCCTCAGGGCCTGGACCGGCCAGTAGACTTGTCTCTGTTGTTTCAGAAAGTCGATGAGGGGAGGCACGGCTTTCTCTCCAAAGCTGACAATCCAGCTCAGGACGTCCTGCTTCTCCTCCTCATCCTGAGTAGTCGGGGAAACGTTGATGTTGAAGCGCTCCAGAAGAGCGGAGATGGCTTCCGGCGTGCCCATTTCATAGAGACGCCTTGCCGCATTGATTCTCACCGCTGGATCGCCGTGAGGCTCTTTGACCTTCTTGCGAGCCCTCTGAACCTGTTTTTGGGGTGAGCCGCGAAATATCGAAAGAATGTCCATGGGGCCGAGGCATCATTGTACGACTCCGCCCGGTCTCAAGGCAATCTAGCTAGCACCTTGTTTCCTTCCCCTCCCCGGGGCCGAAAACGCCACCTTGACAAACCACGCCGGGTTCGCCTTGAAGGGAGGATTCGCATCTGAACGAGATTTGGGAAGATCGACGCCGCCTCTCGGAAGGGCTATCGGTCCACGAGTCAGTCACCTTATACCGCCGAGCGACCATTGAGGTGAGGATCGGTCCCCGTCACCGCACAGGTGCGCGCCTTCGTGCCCCATCCTCTGCCGCCGAGTCCAGCCCTGGTCCTGGACGGTTCCCTTCAGCGGGCGCCGTGCAGGCTCGGCCCTGCGGGTGCACGAAGCACTCAAGGCGCGCCCGATTCTTTCCCTACCACAGGTTTGCGATAGCACCGGTCTTTCCTTTCCAGCAGCCTCTTCCGCCATGGACTTGCTCGTCGAACAAGGGATCGCGCGTGAGCTCACGGGCAAGCGCCGCAACCGGCTGTTCGTCTACGACCGATACCTCTCCACGCTCAACGAAGGAACCGAAACCGCATAAGTCCCGAGATCTCGAAGTCAGAAGGAGGAAGGGAGGAAGGACCTTGGAAACTATGATTGCACGGGTGGACTCGGTTGTGAGATGGCGCGGACTCCTGACGCGGTCGTGGCATCGCTCTGCTTGTGGGCGGGGTGTCGTTCAGCCGGGCAGCAGCCGATCATGGGCGCACACTCATCAGGCGGCCTGGCTTACGACCTCGTCGGAGAGGGCCCTCTTGTGGTGCTGATTCACGGCACCAATCTCGACCGCCGGATGTGGAAAGGAGAGGTCGCGTGGCTGCGGGAACATGCCCGGGTCCTCCGCTACCACCTCCGAGGCCAGGGTGCATCGGATTATCCTGCAAAAGCCTACTCGAGCCACCATGACTTGCTC
>JBHHYX010000056.1:0-18551 GCA_046757765.1 Acidobacteriota bacterium
CTCAATCGTTCGCGGCCAAATCTGGTGCAAATCTGAGCGTCAACTCTGCGCACTTTATTCTTGCGCAAACCCTTAGGTTCGTGGTTCAGTGACTTGAGGCGAAAACGAGGATGGCGGTCGCGAGGACTAGATCCAGCGGATGGAAATGCCGCCGATGCCGGTGCGAATGCGAAAGCGCACCACCTTGTCCACGTGGTCCAGATTGTTGCTGTAGTAGGTGTTGCCTTTCTTGCGAAACTCAGAAGCGTCGATTCCGGAGAGCAGGTTCTTTGACATCCTCACCTCGGCGCCCAGATTACGGGGAAGGAGAATCTTGACGCCTCCGATGCCGACTGCGATATCCACCTCGCCTTCTCTTTCCCAACTGCCCGAGAAGTCCAGTTTGGCGCCTCCCACGCCTCCCTGAAACTGCATTTGGCGAAAACCGAAATTGCCGAGGCCCGTGATCTCCAGCGAGCCGACACCGTTTCGCACCTCAATCCGGTCGCAATCCCCCGAATTGGGCGAGAGCATGGAGAGGGTGGTCTCACCGACTCCGTTTTCCAGTCGCAGCGATTCGATTTTCATTCCGCTCAGATCGATCTGAGTCTCTCCCACGCCCGTCTGGGCCTCCAGTCGTAGCGCAAGGGTGGGGTTGAGGCGAAGGTTCATCCTGGTCTTGTCCAGTTTGCGAATCGACCTTCCCTCGCCTTTCAGCTGAAAGTCGAGGTGGGCGACATCCCCCTCACGCCGAAAATCAAGGTCCGGCCTGAAAGCGGCCTCGTTGTAGTAAAGGTCCAGGTCATAGACATTTAAGGGGGAGCCGGCGTCGATCTCCAGCGTCCCGATGTTGAGCTCGATGTTGGCCTCGAGACGTTGTTCCTCCCCCACTGTTTCACTGGATTGGTAGTTTGTGAATCGGGCCTCTCCGCCCCAGTCATCAACGGAAATCACACAGGAGGTCCAAAGCAGGGCAAAGCCCGAAGCTACAAGAGATTTGTTCATCATGATCTTTTCCCGCCTTCCAGGGCGATTATCGTTTCTTGATCCGGATCTGGGCGTAGGTGGTCTGGAGGCGCACTGTCGGCCCTCCTCTTCCCACAGACGTTTCCATGACGGAGACGTTTTTTCGAGCCTCCGCTTTGGGCTCGAAATCAGAGACAATCTTCCCCCCCGGGGCTTGGGCCGACAGAGTAAAAGTCGACTGAGCGGGCAGGGAAAGCGTGATCCGGCCATTCTTGTTGGCCACAGTCAGAGGGCCCTCCAAAGGGGCATCGGCTTCCAACACGATCTCCCCATACTCGTTCTGAACTTGTCCCGTTCCGCTGAACTGGCGGATGGTCACTCTCTGCAAAGAGGTGACAACACTGAATGGTCCGTCAATCTCCGATAATGCGACCCTGGAGCCACGAGCCGTTACGGTCGCCCCCGACTGCAATTCCTGGGCGCTGATATCGGTATGAGAAGCTTGGATGGTGACGGGTCCGGCTATCTGTGAGAGCCGGACTCGACCATAGCGCGACTCCAACTCGAGCCCCTCACGCAAGCGTTGCGCAGTGACCGTCTTGTGCGAGTTTCGAATGGTGACCGTTCTCTGCACATCGGAGACGGTCACTTCCGAGCCCGGACTGGTCACGTCAACAGTGCCGGCGACGGTCTCCAGCAGGACCTTTCCAAAGCGGTTCGAGGCCACCACTTTGCCCCCTATTCGCCGGGCTACGATCTGATCGTAGTCGGTGCTCACCTGAACATTCCCACTGACATCCTCGATCTCAACAGGCCCGCGTCTACCCTCAATCTTCAGGTCACCCGTGATGTCGCGAGCCTCAGACTTGCGGTAGCTGTTCTTGATTTGAACCTCTCCCGTGATCCGTTCGACGATCACTTCCCCATCTGAGTTGTCCACTTCACAACGTGCTTCCAGTTGCCTGAGGCGGACGTTCCCGTGTTTGTTTGAAACTTTGACTGAGAAGCGCTTGGGCACCAGCAGGCGGATATGGCTCTTGAAGCTGCCCTGCCGGGAGCTCAAGTCCTTCCGGTTGGTGCCCACTTGAAGCGTGTTGGAGCGGGTTGAAGTGGTCAATGTGATCTGGTCGGCGATCTTCTCGGCTTTGGCTCGGGAGGACTCAAAGACCACCTTCTCGAGCGTGATTCCCAGGGAGTCCCCCGCGCCCCCCTCCACACTCACATCACCATACAGGTTGACGACCTCAACCCTTTGCAAGTCGCCCGCCGGAATGGACTTTTCTTCCGTCCAACTGAACTTTTCCCGCATGATTTCGCCAAAATCACGATGCCGACCCCACGAGACCGGGAGCTGTAACAGGGGCCAGTGCGCATCGGCGGCCAAGCCACAGGCAAAGCCGATCAGGATAACAAACACAACCCCGAAGAGCTCGGCTGCCCGGAAGCGCAGACTTCCATGCAGGCGATAGTAGTCGATCATCTTCCCCAGGCCGAAGAGAATCAGGATCAAAGGCCAGTAAAGGCTGAAGAAGGAAAAGCCCTCCAGCAGTTGGAAGCTGTCGAGCAGCCAGACGGCCCCCAGGCAGGTCCAGAAGATTCCGCTCAAAAGTCCAGCTCTGCCGGGTCTTTCAGCCAGCCTGGCAGGGCTCCAGCTAAAATGGCGAATCAGCTTGGAAAGCCCACCCGCCAGCAACAACAGCGGGAAAAGAAACAACAGGCCGTCCACCCAGTCCACCTCAAAGTCCCAGACGTTGACTGCCAGAAAGAGGCCTCCCAGGCCCACCATGATCAGGCCCAGGATGAGTGGGGTAAGACTTCTTTTTTCAGCCATCAGCGGTTGTCCTCATAATGGGAGCCGGGCGCTTTTTCCCCGGCTGCGGGCGTCGATCCACCACTGGAAGGTTGAACGGGGGGGCGGGGGGCCGTGCTGGGGGCCACTTGTGTGGCGGCTCCCGCCTGGGACCGGGATTCGTCCCGTTGGTCGGAACGATGGAAAAAGTAGTAAAGGATCAGATAGACCCCCGCGGCAACGAAGAGCAGGGGCCAGGCAAAGTGGGTGGCCGAGCGAAGGCTGACCACACCCAGATTATTGAGGAAGAAGAGAATTCCCAGCAGGATCAAGGCGCTTCCCCAGATCGGCAGCTTGACCTCCTCTCCCGCTTCTTCGTCCAGAAACCCCGGTTGAGTCACCCCTTGCCGCAAAATGATCTGGGCGGAGCGGTAGGCGTCAATGATGGTAAAGACGTAGAAGGCGAAGGCAGCCAGGCCGAATATGTCCGGTCCGTAATCGGCCAGAATGACAATTGCGGCAAAAAGCCCGAAGTGAGTAATGGCTTTCACGTACTGGCGGTTGTAGACAGCGCCTATTCCGGGAATCACAGCGAAGAAAGCGGCCCGAGCCGGGGAGTAGTTGGCAAAACGGGGGCTTCGGGCAAAGGCGGCAAGGTTAGCCCCTTGCACCAGGCAATCCTGGCAATACACCTTTCCTTTGATGCTGTGAGAGCAGGAGGGGCATAGGAGCCGGCCACAGACCGAGCAAGAGTTGGCGGAGTCGAGATCGGGGTGATAGTAGCATGTCATCGTTAACAGTTCCCTTTCGCGAGATTTGGAAAACGCCCAGAACCTGCGTCGCGGCCTGAAATGCTGAAGCCAGTTGTAAGGAGAATCGAAGCGTTGGTCATGGCTCGGGTTCCTCCGGTTCCTCCTGAACCTGCCCCGCCTGTTCCGATTCCTGGCTCTCCTCGAGGGACTCCTGATAACTCTTGAACAGCAGTGTCACCAGGTGGTAGTCGATTCGACCCGTCAGGTCCTCTTGCAGCAGCTTGAACTCTTCTACGAGGCGTGTCTTGTAATACTGCACCTGGGCCCATCCCTTCGAGATCTGGCTGGACACCCGATCCGCTCCTTCCACCAACGAGGCGGGACTGAGCACCGCCCCCGCCGGAGGTCCGACCAGGTTCACCATCAGGGAGAGGAACACGAACAGCATCACTGTGGCCAAGCCGAAACGCTGCGTCATGAAGGGACGCAGCGTGGGCACGATGAGGTCACTCCAGAAGGAGCGCTTGGGCGGTTTCCCCGAGGTCCGCGCCAGAATTCGGCCCACCAGATCAACGGGTGGCGTGAGGAGGGGGAAATCCTGCAACTGCTCACGCAATCGACCCACTTCTGCATGGAGAGACCCGCAACCCGCGCAACTTTCGAGGTGCTCGGCGACCGCCAGGCGGACCGGTTCTTCCAACAGGCCCTCCATGTAATCGGTCAGTAGGGTTTCCAATCTCGAGCAGTTCATCAGCTTGACTCTTGCAATTCTATGGCGCTCTTCTTGACGCCTCATCTCACCCCGTCCGGCGGTCCAATCCGCTAGCCTTGGACGGGATGTTCTTCTGATTCGCCGGCCCGTCTCTTCTTGAGCGCTCTTGCCAGCTCAATCCGACCCCGATTGATCCGGGACTTGACCGTTCCTTCCGGAATACCCAGCAGGTCGGTGATTTCCCGATAAGTGAAGCCTTCAATGTCACGCAACAAGACCGCTTCTCTCAACTCAGACGTGAGGCAACGGAGACCGCCTATCAGGTACTCAGCCCGTTCTTTCGAGCGAAGATCCTCAAAAGGATTCCGGCTCTGTGTATGTTCCGAGAAGGCAAGCTTCTCCAACTCCTCGCTGCCGGCGACGCTCTTGTCCTTCTTCGTCGCCCGGTAATGATCGATGATCAGGTTCCTGCCGACCCGCAGGATCCAATTGCGCAGGGAACCCGTTTCGGGCCGAAAGCTGGAGAGGTTTTGATAGATCTTGACGAAGACGTCCTGGCTCAGTTCCTCCGAGATGTCGTATCGGCCCGTGTATCGGTAAGCCATATTGAATATTCGTCCACTGTACATTTGAAGCAGGGTCTCCCACGAGCGGGCGTGTCCGTCTAGGCAGCGCTTGACCAACTTCGCGTCGGACTCGTGCAATTCCGATTCCTTTTCATTGCAGCCCGTCCATTGAGTATGAACGGAAACGCCACGGCAAATGTTCCCCCATGGCTCCAATGCCCTTGCTTCTTTACAATGTGCGCGTCCAGGCTTGAACAGCCTTGATGTTATACCTAAATTGAGAGATTCTCTAGCGGGGCGGCTCCCAGTTTGCCGTGTTGCGCAGGTCTGGTTGATCCCCGCGGCCCGGTTGATCCCAAAGAAGTTGCGGCGGGGCGTGAGCGCCGCAACACTTGGCAACAGAGCATCCTGGCATTTCCTGTCCGGCGGCCCAATCGCCGGCCCCGTTCCTCACCGGCAGGGGGCGGTTGAAAAGGCAGGCTACATGGGCAAGAGCACCGGGGGCGCAAAGAAGAGGCGGCAGGCAGTGAATCGAGAGGTCTGGATCGGTGGCATGAGCCGAGCGCTTTCTTGGAGAGTGCGGCCTTGAGGGGCGAGGATCGACGCATCAGCTGGATCCGCCGGCAGTCGCAGAACTTCCCGGCCGGACTCCAGCAAGCTATTGGCGACGATTGCGCCGTCTGGACTTGTCCAGACGGGGAAGCATTGGCGGTGAGCACGGACGTGCTGGTCGAAGAAGTTCATTTTCGCCGCCGTTTGATCAGCCCCAACTTTCTAGGACGCAAGTCTCTGCTGGTGAGTCTCAGCGATCTGGCCGCCGTAGGGGCTCGACCCTACGCTTGTCTTCTGGGTCTCTCGCTGCCCGCCAATCTCTCTGAATCCTACTTCCATGCGTTTCTGGACGGGTTCTTGGAGGAGGCCCGCGTGTGGAAGTCTCCGCTGGTGGGTGGTGACCTGTCGCGGTCTCCAGTGATCCACGTTGCTGTGACGGCCTGGGGCTGTCTCGAGACTGGAACGGGCGTCTATCGATCCACCGCCCGCGCTGGCGACGCTGTTCTCCTGGTGGGAGACCTGGGCCTCTCGCATCTTGGGCTTGAAATCCTGAAGCGGGAGCGGCCCGGGGGAGTCGAACAGCTGGGCAGCGAAGAAGAACTGGTCCGGTGGGCTGGAGAAGGCTTTCGACAGGCTTGCCTGAGAGCCCATTTTCTGCCTCGCCCTCAGATCGGGGTCGGTGTCTGGTTGCGGGAGCGGGGGTTGGCCAACGCCATGATCGACGTCAGCGACGGCCTGGCCACCGATCTGATGCGCATCGCACGAGCCAGTCAGCTGGAGGCGGAGCTGAGAGTGGCAGAGCTGAAATTGCCTCAAAGCGAGTTGGATGAGAAAATAGGTCTGGACGCGGTCTTGAACGGCGGGGAGGACTACGCTTTGTTGTTCACTGCTTCAAAGGACCAGATGAGGTGCCTGGAGACCGCTTATCCACCCGATTTTCCGCCCTTTCGGATCATCGGGTCCATGAAAGAAGGCTGCCCCGCACTCTTTCTAAGTGGTGAGAAGGGCCGCGGAGAGTACGAGCCGAGGGGATTTGATCACTTCCAGTGAATCTGCTGCGACGGACGACTCGCTTTCTTCTCGGGATTCCGGATGCCCCGGAGCAGACCGCCTTTGCATTTGCTCTGGGCGTCTTTCTGGGATTCTCCCCGCTGCTGGGGCTGCACACCGCCCTGGGCCTCGCTCTGGCCGTTGTTTTGCGACTGAACAAAATCGCGGTTCTGGTGGGCATTTATTTGAACAATCCTTGGATCATCGTTCCCTTCTACGGTTTCGCCACCTGGTTGGGTCTGAAGTTGACCGGCCTTCCAGAAGGAGTGTCGTTGCCTGCCATGGGCGCGGGGGACATCTGGACAGCCGAGTTCTGGCGATGGCTGGCTTCGCAGTGGCGCCTCCTTATTCCCGCTTTTGTGGGATCAATGGTTCTGTGCACTCTCTTATCGCTGATTGCTTACCCGGTGGCCCTTTACTTCATCCGGAAGTATCGGCGAACATCGGAAAGTACGACCTAGGGATTCCGTGATTTTGCACCATCTCTCGAACCTTGCGGCCACAGTCACCACAAGTTGCTTTCAGTTCCTGTTGCTGGGGATTGTCTTCCCGGCGACGATGCTCGCCGCCCAGGCAACGTCTCAGGCAACGCCACCCCAACCGGCCCTGGAAGCGCTGGCGAATATTCGCTTTCAGAATGACATCCGGGTCTTTACTGTAACCGCCGCTTTGAATGTGGCCGGCTTTGACCGCGAGACGCCGGGGCACGACATGTCGCCTTTTAGACAGGCGATTCGGCTCGATTTGAAGCACCTGGACCCTCAACTTGTCCAGCGTCTTCGAGTGTTTTATGAACAGCACCGCGGCGAAGAAACGAGTGGGAGCCAAGCCCAGACAGCGTACATCTCGCTGGCGCTCCTGGTTTCACCCCCTCCATCCTTCAGCCTGGACCTTCAGGAATCGGAGTTGCCTCGTGACGTCTGGCGGGTGAGAGGGTTCGAAAAGCTGCTGTCGGAGTTCTACCGAAAAGGGGCGATTGCCGAGCTGTGGCAACGCTACCGCCTCTTGTACGACCAGGAGTTGGGTTCCTATCGTGAGGTGTTCCGGCAGATCATCCAAAGTACTCTGAAGTACTTTCGGGTGCCGGCTCGCATCGTTCTGGATCGGCAGATTGTCCTGATCCCGGATCTCTTGGACGTGAAAGAGATTGTCAACGCACGCAACCTGGAGCGGGTCTATTATCTTCTTGTCGGCCCCTCGGACGACCCTTTCAACAATCGGTTGCAGCTGGAGCACGAGTATCTGCACTTTCTGCTGGATCCACTGGTCGACAAGTTCGGGATATCCCTTCTCAAGGCGGAAGGGCTGCTCGACCTGGCACAGCAACAGCCCCGTATCAAAGACGAGTACCAGAACAAGCTCCTTCTCATCGTGACGGAGTCCCTCATTGAGAGTCTTCAACTGCGGATGCACCCGCCGGCTACGACCGAGGATCTCAACCGAAAAATGGTGGAGCTTTTCCGCCAGGGGCTGGTGTTCGCACCCTACTTCCATCGTCAGCTCGAGATTTATGAGGGAACCGAGGGGGTGGCTTTCCCCTCCTATGCGGAATCTCTCCTCAAGGGAGTCAAGCAGTCCGGTGTTGAAGAAGACGCCCGTGCCGTCCAAGCTCTTGAAGAAGGGATCCGGGAGGCAGAGGAGAGACAACTGGCGGCGGAGAAGCAACAGAAGGCTGAGGCTCAGGAGCGGCAACGAACCCAGGTGCTTTTCGGTGAGGCTTCGCAATTGCTGTCCGAGGGTCAGTTCGAACAGGCCCGTCTCAGACTGGAGGAGCTCCTGAGGATCGATCCCGACAACGGTGATGCCTTCTTTTACCTGGCCCAGATCTTCTCTCAGAAGAAGGACCCGGATCGAGCCTTCGGGTACTATCAGCGTTCAGCCGATTCGTCTCAGACCCGCCCTTGGGTCCGGGCCTGGTCGCGTCTGCGTCTGGGAAAAATCCTGGCTTCGCGTGGGGAATTTGAGGCCGCTCGCGCGCTTTTTTCCCAGGTGGGGGGTCTGGAGGGTGAACTCAAGGGTGCTCAGGAAGAGGCTCGCCGCTCGCTGGACCTCCTTCCCAAGCCGAGGTGAGTGGTCGAGGACGACCGCATTTCTCTTTTTTCGGCGCCTGTGAGACAATGAATCCAACCTGAGTTGAGCGATTCTTGCGGATGAGAAGTGCCACGATGTTGTGTTCCCTCGGGTTGCGGAGACCGCAGGCGTGCCCCCTGCGGTATGTCGAGGATCGACAAGACCCGCGGGGCGCAACAGATTTGGTGCTTATCGCCGTAGAAAATCGCTCAACTCAGGTTTAATATACCGGGGGAGGGACTCCGAATGACGGGAGGTCCTAAAGGATGAGCAAATTTTTCATTGTGTTCTTGGGGCTCGTGTCGGGCCCGGTCACGCTTTTCGGTCAGACACAACAACAGCAGGAAACACCCCCGCCACCCCTGTCCACGCCACCGCGGATCGTCGGCCAGGCGCAGAGCCAGGCCGAACTCGAGGCCTGGAACATTGTTCAGCAGGCGGCGGCGCGGGAGGAGCAGATCCGCCTCTGCAAAGAGTTCCTCCAGAACTACCCGGAGAGTGGGCTGACCCCGTTCGCCCATCACCTTCTGGCCAAGGCCTACGGGCCGGAAGATCCGGAGAAATTCATCCTCCATGCCGAAGAGGCCTTGCGGGAACTCGATAACTTGCCGGGTATTACGGCGATGCTGGCGTTTTTCTATGCCGAAAGAGGCGAGGACCAGAAGGCCATGAGTCGCGCTCAGCAAACCTTGGACGTGTTGGGCCGCATGGAGAAGCCTATTCAGGTGACGGCCGCTCAATGGACCAAACATCGGTATGAGGTCAGCGACCAGGCCCATTACGCTCTCGGCAGGGCTCTTCTGAATCAATCTCGGGGCCCTGGGCGGGAGGCGAATCTGGCCAAGGCGGTGGATCACCTGGAGCAGGCGCTGCGGCAGTCGCCCACCGATTCCTACGCCTGCTTTCGATTGGGTGAGGCGTACACTCGCCAGCGCGAATATGAGAAAGCCATCGAAGCCTATGCCCGAACGGTTGCCCTGGGGGGTGTGATCGCTCAATATGCCCGCCCTCACCTGGAAGAAGTCTACAAAGACGTCCACGAGAGCACCGACGGCATGGAAGACGCTGTCAGCGAGCAGCAGAAGATTATCCAGGAGGCGATGGCTGAAAGAGAACAGGAGCTCCAGAAGCTGCAGGTGCCCGAACCGTCCCAACCGCCCCAGTAGGGGTGTCCGTGTTTAGCCTGGGACAGGGGAATCCTGCAGGCTTGGTAGGCGTCACTCCCCTCAGGCTCCTCGGCAGTCAGCCGGCAGTCTTATCGCACCCCTTCAGGGTGCCGGTGGGGTGGAGAAGGCTACCCAGGGTCGCTCCTTCGGCCTGACCTTGGGCTGTCCTGCCCTTTCAGGGCAATCACGCTCATGAGAAATGCGGGTTAACCTCCCCTGATGAGAACAGTTCTTAGTTTCCTCCGAAAACTCCGCTTCTCGATGAGGCGGCGTGAGTCGACTGCTCCCCCCATGCCTCCGGATAGAGCCACCCGCTTGAGACAGCTGGAGAAGCGGCTGGGTTACCGATTCCTTTCCCTCAGCGCCTTTGACCGTGCATTGACCCACAAGTCGTTTGTTTATGAAAATCTCGCCTCTCAAACGGGAGGGCGAGCGGAACATTATGAGCGCCTGGAGTTTCTGGGAGATTCCATCCTGGGATTAGTCATCAGCGAGTACTTGTTTTTGATCTATCCGGAGTACGCCGAGGGGGAGTTGTCCAAAATGAAGTCGTTTCTCGTGTCGGCCAATCAGCTCCAGAGTCTCTCCCTTGAACTTGGCCTGGGGGATTACATGCGGCTCAGCCGGGGTGAGGAGAAGACCGGAGGGAGGAAGAAGAGAGCGATCCTGGCCGACCTGTTCGAGAGCGTCGTAGCGGCCATCTACCTGGATGGGGGTCTGGTGGCGGCGCGCCGTTTCATCCTGGAACAGTTCAGCCATCGTTTCCAAACCCTTGCCCGAAAAACCTCCTCCCTGAACGATCACAAATCGACGCTGCAGGAACAGTTGCACGCCTCGGGGCTGCTGGCGCCCGAGTATCGAGTCCTGGAGGAGTCCGGGCCCGACCATCAGAAACAATTCCTGGTGGAGGTCCGGGCAGGAGAAGAGGTCCTGGGGCAGGGTCGGGGACGATCCAAGAAGCAGGCCCAACAAAGAGCCGCCGCCACCGCCCTCTCCCGTCTGAAGACGGATCAAGTGCCTTGCCCGGAGAAGAGCGTTTGAAGCCCGGGCCCACTCCAAATCCTCACTACGATTGGGTGTGAGAAATCCGGGTTTGCAGCCCGCCCCAACGAGACACCATCGGTCAGCCCACCAGCTCCCGCCTCCTCCAGAAATTGTTCACCCCCGACGGGTACACTAGGCCAAGAGCTGTTTGAGGTTTGGAGCTTGAGGCCTTGTTTGAGATTTGGCCCCTTGGCCCTTGGAATTTTTTAGTGCCCATCCGGAAAAGAATAAGTCATTGGAAGAACGAATGTTAACAGGTCGCAATGGGAACTCGAATTCCCAAATCCCAACTACCCATCCCCAAGGTGGCTTGTCGATACGAGAACCGCAAATGCAAGAGCTGTTTGGGGTTTGGAGCTTGGTCCTTGGAATTTCTAGTTCCCATCCCAACTGCTAAGCTATTATTTCACATTTATTTACGAGTTTTCGGATGGGAACTAGCTAGGGATCTGTCATGACTGCCACAGCTGTCCGCGTTCACTACGGTTGCCCCTATCCGGGCCGAAACCGAAGGCTGTTCCGCGACTGTCTTGCGCGTTACGGGCCACCGACGACGCGATTTCTCTATCTGGTGGCTGGAGCCGCCCGCCGCCGGCAGTTGGCGGACGAAGTTCTCGATTCCTTTCCCTGCCTGTTCGAGATTCCGATTCTCACTTTTGACGGCTTGGTTCGGTCCCTTCTCAAAGATGGCGCTTTCGGAGCTCGCATCCTGGCGGAAAGCGAGAAGCGGGCTCTTCTGGAGAGGATTCTCAGGTCGGGGCGCTTCAAGCTGGGTGAGAATCCGAGCCGAATCCCCGGGCTGGTGCCCTACGTCAGCCAGTATGTGGCGTCCATGAAGAGACAGGGCATCGAGGACGAGCCCATGCTCCGACTCAAATACGAGAAGTTGAACAGGAGTCTGACTCCACTGGAGACCGACCTGATTGAAGTCTTCACGAGCTATCAGCGCTGCTTGGAGGAGCGGGGACTCGAAGATAAACAGGGAAGGCGGTGCCGCCTCTACCGCGGCTTGCTCAACGGCGAGATCCGAGTCTCCCGGCGCTATCCCGATCTGCGCCGTCTGGTGGTGGAGGGACTGTACACTTTGAATCCCATGGAAAGAGGGATTCTGAGCCTGATCTCGAGTGAAGTCGAGGAGTGCATCTTCTCCATCGATACGACGGGCTGGTCTTCTCCTGAGCCCGCAAAGCCGCTCCCAGGAGCGGCCAATGGAGCGGAGCCCGATACTGCTGTTTCGAGATTAGAACTCCGGCTGGGGAAGGGCGCCGAGGCATGTTTTGAAGCGAGCCTCGCTCCCGGGGGTGTCTCAGAAGAGGGCCCGCACAGCGCGAGAGAGGAGGGTTGCGACGGGGTTTCTCAGCCCCTCTCCCTGCTGGCCAGCGTGTCTCGCACCCATCCTGCCGCGGACCTGGAGATGGCCATGTCTACTGCGTTGCGCTCCGTCGGGCTCCTCGACCTACTCTCGAGTACGAGAGCGGGGCCCTCGCTCGCGACGCCTTGTATCCACGGCCATCTCCCGTCCCTCGCTACCACCGCGTGTGAGAAATTCGGGCTGGCCCGCATGGAGGCCCAATGGGTGTTTCGACCGGCCCCGACTCGGACCCTTGCAGTGGACTTCCACCGGCCCGCGACCCGGGAAGATGAAGTGATCCGAGTGGCCCAACGGATCAGGAGGCTAGGAGTCGAAGAGCTGACCTGGGCCTCGATAGGGGTAGTCTGTGCCCGGCCTGGCCACTACTCTGCTTACTTCTCGGAGGTCTTCTCGGAGTTCGGCATTCCCTTTCGTCTTCTGTGGGGTCGGCCGGCGCTGGAAGGCGCTTCCCATTCGGCTTTGAGTGCCTTTTTGAGGCTGTTGGAAAACAACTTTGAAGCCGACGATCTCTTCGACTTCCTCGACTCTCCCGGCATCCGTGTGCCAGGTTTTTCGGTTCGGGAGATCCGGCTGATGGAACGACTGGGCCGGGTCGCGGGAATGGCGGGAGGTTCCCAGGAGTGGCTGTCGGACTTTCCCGCCTTCATACGCGCCTACCTGAAGCAGAGCCGGGGCCAAGGAGTGGGAAAAGATCTGGAAAGGGTCGAGGCGGTCTATCCTCGCTTCCTGCAGCTCATCTCCCGACTTGGCATGGATATTCGGGGCGAAAGGTCCTGCCTGGACTGGTTGAGGGGAATTTCAAAACGTCTGGGGCCGCTTCTCGTTTCCGACCCGGAGGGAACTCTCCTTTCCAAGCGCCGTGAAAACGTCCTGTGGCAAAGTTTGATCGGCGAGCTGGGAAAAACGGCGGTGATCTGGTCCGATCGTCCAGTCGAGTTTTGCCGGTTGGGGGCGCTGGTGGCCCGACTTGCCCGGAACCCGTCGCATTGCGAGCTGGATGAAGACGGTGTTCTTGTGGGCCGACCGCAAGACCTGCAACAGGTTCGGCTCGAGCATCTTTTCTGGCTGGGTCTGGCAGAGGGAGAATTCCCAAACCACCCCACTTCCCAAGTTTTCTTTGGCGACGCAGACGGAAACTCATGGGATTCTCCGTCCTGGGAAGCCAGCCTTCAGGAAAGCCGGTATCTGTGGGAGGTGTTGATCTCCTCGGCCCGCAAAGGCGTTTATTTGAGCTGCCCGATGCACAGTGGAGACGCTCCCGTCATGGTCAGTCACTTTTGGCGGGAACTGTCAGTTTCTGATCGGCCCTTGAACCAGGCGTCACAGACGGCGCACAGAAAGCAAGTGCCCCCCTTCCCTCAACACGGGCGGGCCGAACGGGGTGCGCCGGCCGCGGCTGAGACGTTGGCCGCCAGCTTCTGCGAGACCTCGGTCATATCTCCCGGAAGCCGGGGTTTGGACCCGCGACCGAACGTCCTTCCAGCCCCCACTTCCCGTCAGCCTTCTACCGTGGCGCCGGAAGGAGAAAGGGATGAACTTTCCTTCTGGCACTCCTGTGACCCGGCGGTGGCGAAAAACATCGTCCGGGGCATTCGGGTCCAGTCGTTGCGTGAAACTCTTCCACTTTCTCCCTTCGAAGGAGTGTTTTCCTCATCCGAAATGCGCTCTTTGCTTCGCGCTCGACATTTTTCGAAGGCGATTCGCGTCTCGCCAAGCCATTTGGAAGACTATCTCAGCTGTGGTTTTCGTTACTTCATGGGTCGGGTTCTGAGGTTGCGGTCCCTCGGGGAACCTGACCCGGAGCTGACTCCGTCGGAGAGAGGGAGCCTGATTCACCGGGTGCTGTACCGTTTCATGAAGGAGATTTCGGAGGAGTCGGACGGCTGCGGGGAAGAGACCCGGGAATCGTGGATCCACCGCCAGCGGGCTCGGATGGCTGCCATCCTTGGTGACGAACTCGACGCCGCTCGCCCGTCGTGCCGCCGGGACGACGATCTTTTCAGCAAGCATCAGGAAGCCCGGCTGCGAGATGGTCTTGGAAGACCGGGGAAGGGCCTCTTGAGCGAGTTCATCGACCAGCAGTGGGAGAGGATCGGAAACAGCCGTGTCGTGGCTCTGGAGATGGAAGTCGGCCCTCTGCTCCTGGGCGCAGTCGGTACGGCGGCTGACAGCGCCCCTCTCATACCGGTCTACGTCCAGGGGAAGATCGACCGAGTTGACCGAGGTCCGGAGGGGCTCTTCATTGTGGACTACAAGATTGGTCAGGATCAGCGCCAGCGCCTCTACCAGGGTTGGGGCTTTCAACTTCCCCTTTACATTCTCATGTCTGAGGAGCGGCTAGGGGAAAGCGTGGCCGGCGCGGGCTTCTACGTCCTTCAGTTTCCGTCCCATGTGGGTTTGAAGCCTTTGCGCTTTCAGGCCCAAGAGGCGGGTCAGAAACAGATTCTCCAGCAGGTCACTCAGTATTACCGCCGCAAGGCTCTGAAGGTGGCGCGTCATCTCTATGGGGGACACTTTCCGTTGACCCTCTTGGGAGAAGCAAGGGCCGGTTGTGCCACTTGTGACTACCGGCACATCTGCCGTTTTGAGAGAGACAAGATGGAGAAGGTCAAGGCTTCAGGCCGTTTCCTGGGAGACGAATTGCTTGTCGAAAACGGCCGCTGGAGGGACAGGTCAGGTTTCCGCTCTTCCGCTGGCCGGGACTCCCAGGCGCGACCTGAGGTCGGGCCGGTTACTCCACATGTTTGACGTGGCGTTCATGAAAAGTTTGAAGTTACGGGATGCAGAGTCGTCACGCCGCAGATGAGGCAGGCCGTTTTTAGCATGTCGGTTCAACGATTCAACACTTCTCAGGAACAGGCGCTTGACACTTCACACCATGTCGCCATTACCGCCGCGGCGGGTTCAGGCAAGACGACCGTCCTGATTGAGCGGTTCTTGCGGATTCTCGGGAAAAACGGGTTTCGTCCCGGGAAAATCGTCTCGATTACTTTCACCGAGGAGGCGGCCGCCCAGATGGCAGAGCGGATCCGACAGGCGGTCGAGCTAAGAGGCCGATCCTCTCCGGACACTCGCTGGCAACGGGTCCGCCCCCTTCTGCCACTGGCCAGGATCACCACCATCCATGGTTTCTGTCTCTCCCTGTTGAGAGACTATCCGCTTGAAGCAGGTCTCGATCCGGGCTTCCGGGTGCTCTCGCCAACCGACCAGCAGATCCAGCTCAGCCTGTGTGTGACTCAATCGCTGCGGGAATTGTCCCGATCTCATCACCCGGCGCTGAAGGATGCGCTGGAATACACCTCCCGGCGCCGTCTGGGGCCGCTCCTGAGGCAACTGGTGGAGAGCCGAAATTATTTTCAGACGATCGCCACGAACGATCTGGACTTGAAGATTCTGAGCCGCATCTACGGCCGCGAAACAGCGAGTATGGCATTGCGTTCACATGCCTGGGATCGCCTGGCTCGGATCTTGTCCGAGGCGCCTTCGGCTCTCTTGGAGGGGGACGATTCCTGCGCTCGTCGCTGCCGGGCTCAGCGGGCCCTCCTCAGGCACCGGGGGGAATGGCCGGAGGAAGAGTTTTTGAGCCGGTTCCGAGAGACGTTTTCGATGCGGATCCGGCCTCCGAAACGGTGGAGAACCTCTCCCCTTTACCCCGAGTTGAAAGTGTTGTGGGATTCTCTCAAGAAGGTTTTGAAGCGTCATCCTCTCGAGCCGAGCGCGGTCACGCCGCGACAGGAACATCACTTTAGAAAAGCCGTGGCTTCCCTCGGCGCTCTTTATGAAGAGATCCGCCAGCGGTACCAGCGGAGCAAGCTGGACACCAACGCCCTCGACTTCGAGGACCTCTTGAAGCAGGCTCATGAGCTGGTTCGGAGAAGCTCCGTACGGGCTTCCCTGCGGAGCCGCTACCGGTATTTTCTGGTCGATGAGTTCCAGGACACGAACTCGCTTCAATGGGAGATTCTGAAGCCGCTCATCGGGACCCGTGCCAACTTTTTTGCCGTAGGGGATGTCAAGCAATCTATCTACCGTTTTCGAAATGCCGATGTGGCTGTGTTCCAGGAAGTCCAGACATGGGTCGGCCGACGGGGCCGAGTGGTCAACATGCCACAAAACTACCGCTCTCTGGGCAAGCTGGTTGCGTTCAACAACCGGGTGTTCTCCCGGTTGTTCGACCCGGCCCTGGAGTACGAGGCGCCCCACCAGGAGATGCAGGTTTGCCGTCTGGAGGAGGGCGGTGGTGGGCAAATCGCAGCCTTCTTTTATGACGACCCGAAAGAAGTCGGTCTGTGCGAGCCCCGGTTGACCGCGGCTTGGGTCAAGTGGCTCACGGAGCGGGGAGGCCGCCAAAGCGGAGATATTGCCATCTTGCTGCGCACCCGAACCCGTCTCAGAGAGTATGAAACGGCCCTGCGCGAGTGCGGAGTTCCTTTCCAGACTGTGGGTGGAATCGGGTTCTACCAGCGGCAGGAAGTGTTGGACCTGGTCAACCTGTTGCGTTTCTTGCGGGATCGAGACAATGATGTGGCGCTGGCCGGTGTTCTGCGGAGTCCGCTCTTCAGTTTTTCCGATGAAGACCTCTTTCACCTGTCGACCTCGGGAGGAGAGGGATTGTGGGGAAAGCTGTGCGGCGCGACCTCCTCAGAGGCTTCTACACCTTCCCACTGGAGCTTCGCGGCCGGACTTTTGCAGGGTTGGTGGAGCGTCCGAAAACGCTTTACCGTGGCAGAGCTCCTACACAAGGTGCTGCGTGAAACTGGATACCTACACATTCTTTCAGCCTCCCGCCGAGGTCGTCAGAATGTGGCCAACGTTCGGAAATTTGTGGAACGGATTCGGGATTTGGAGCGCTCCGGAAGGCGTTCGTTGAGAGAGCTTGTGCGCGTTGTGGACACACTGATCCAGACCGAGCCGGGCGAAGCGGAGTCGGCTCTGGTCCGAGATCGGGCCCGGGGCGTGAGGATTTACACCATTCATGGCGCCAAGGGGCTTCAGTTTCCGGTAGTCATTCTTCCCGAGCTGGGCGCTCCGCTTTGTCCCGGACCCCGCGATCGCTTCCTCTGTGAAACGTTAAAAGAAGGAGGGAAGGCAGTGACCTATTTCGGCCTCCGGATTCGGGATCCCGAAAACGCTTACTCGGAACTCTGCCACCCCGCCTACCGCATGCTGCTGAAGCTGGACGAGTATCGACAGATGGCTGAAGAAAAAAGACTCCTCTTTGTGGCCACGACACGCGCCTGCGACCATCTTGTGCTGATCGGCCGCCGAGCCAGGTCTGCTTCCTATGCTGGCTGGTTGATCGATGGGGGTGCCGGGAGGCACCAGGTCGACCAAGCCTTTCTGTCTCAGCTGATCGAGCCGGTCAAGCGCCGCCTGCAGACCCCCGAACGGGACGCGGCCGAAGCGGGGAGGATCTCCTCCGATCTCGGGCTCCGTCAACTCGAAGAGCCCACGCCCAACCTCGGGATTCCGGCTTTGCCTCGGGCCCTGAGCTTCAAGGATCGGATGGCGGAGGTGAAGCCGCGGAAACGGGTCTGGACTCCCACTGAGATTTCGCTCTTCGCACTTTGCCCTCGAAAGTGCTACCTCTCCAAGGTCGAGGGTCTTCCTGAGGAACATCCGTTCGACCTGCAACCGATTGGCCATCAGGCGGAGCTACTGGGCTCGGCCATTCACGAAGCTCTCGAGAGCGTTACGGATCTGGAAGGCGGCTCCGCGGTTGCGCGGCTCCTCGAGACCTGGCGGGTCCGTCTCTCTGCGTTGTTTCCCAAAGACGATGGAGAGGCTATCCTTCAGGAGATGTCCCGTCATGTTCAACGCGTTCTCAAGGGTCCTCTCTATCCCCGCATGAAGACCGCCCGCAGGCTCTTCAGCGAGAAGGAGCTCAATATTCGTTGCGGAAGTCACTTGATCACAGGTGTCATCGACAAGCTTTTCCAGGAAGCGGGCGGGGGATGGGTAGTGGTCGACTTCAAGACCAACAGGATAGGGCCGGGAGAGGTCGAGCGGACTGCCCGAAGGGCCGGCTACCACCGGCAGGTTCAGCTGTACTTGTGGGCGGTGTCGCAGATTCTGGACACCGGGGCGGTACGAGGTTTCCTTTTCTTCACCCACACCGGTGATCAGCTGGAACTCCAACTGACCGATGCCGTGGTGGGCGACTGCCGCGAGCTGATTGAGAGGCTGCCCGTCAATCTGGACAGGGATTCTTTTGTTAAGACCGACGATCCCTCCCTGTGCGTCGCCTGTGGCTTCTTGCGCCAGGGCATCTGCTCGGGTGTCCGAAGCCACCGCGACTTGGTCGGGGTGACGGCGGCCGTGACGCCGGCGGGTCGCCTGGCTGGCCAGGCAACATCCAGGGAGGGTCGGGGACTCCTCCCGCCAAGCGGAGAATGATGTAAACTCGCGGCTCAATGGTCATTTAGGGTTTGCGCAAGAGAAACTCCGCAGAGTTGGCGCTCAGATTTGCACCAGACCACTAGGCCCGAAACAAGTTCACAAAATGGTCAAGTTGCCCGTTGGATAACAATTCG
>JBHHYX010000057.1:0-18528 GCA_046757765.1 Acidobacteriota bacterium
TCGACGTCAGAGCGTTATGAGATTCTCCCGTGGAGAGAAACTCGTTATGCCGAAACCCTGGAACCATTGCAGCTGGGTCTTTCCCCGCGATCCCCAGTTTCGGGAAAAAGCGGCTCGCATCCTGGACTCGTACGAAGGCCGCTGGCAGCGAAAGCCGCTGGCCCCGGGCGATTGCGTGCTGTGCGCCGACGAAAAGACCAGCATTCAGGCGCGCCGCCGCCGCCATACCAGCCGGCCACCGGGTCCAGCTCCACCGATGTGGGTGGAGCACGAATATCATCAACGGCGGAGAGCTTGGGCCTATCTGGCGGCCTGGGAGGTGCGGAAAGCTCGCCTCTTTGGCCGCTGTGAGCCCAAGACCGGGATTGAGCCCTTCTCCCCACTCGTCTCCCAGGTCATGTCCCAGCAGCCTTATCGCTCGGCGCCCCGTGTCTTCTGGGTAATGGACAACGGTTCTTCGCATCGAGGACAGGCCTGCATCCGCCGACTGCAGAGTCGCTGGACGAATCTCATCGTGGTGCACACGCCCGTGCATGCCAGCTGGCTGAATCAGATCGAGATTTACTTCTCCGTCTTGACGCGCAAGGCGCTCAAGCCCAATGACTTTGATTCACTCGACGAACTCAAAACGCGGATCCTCAGCTTCCAGCGCCATGATCAGCAGGTCGCCAAACCGTTCAACCGCCTTCGGCGGCGGGCCGGGAGGCAAGGCGTTAACTGAACTAGTGCAAGCCCCGGACGCGTTGCGGCTGGCCTGCGCAACAAACCAGCAGATTGTTCCTCGCTCTCCAGCCGAGCTCGCTCAGCAGTTGTTTCCAGGCACCTCGCCGCAGCAAGCGGAATTGGCGGTTGATGGGTTGCTCACAGCCCTATCTCACGCCCGCACTAGTGGCGGTGTCGCACCGCTACCGATGCGCGTCCATCTCATGTTCCGCAACCTCCAAGGCTTATGGATCTGCACCGACCCCACCTGCAGCCATGCCCCACAACGATCCTCCCCATGCCCTGCAGGCACACTCCACTACGTGCCAACACTCACCTGTCAGTGCGGTTCCCGCGTGCTCGAACTTCTCTACTGTGAAGCCCGCGGCGAGGTGCTATTCGGTGGCTATCGCCGCGACACGGGAAACCCGAACGAATGGTATCTCAGTCCAGATCATCCCAACCTGGAAGCGGCACCAGATCTCGCGTCGTTCGAACGTGACTACGAGCGCTACGCCGTCTTCTGGCCAGTGACGGGGAACCTAACGCCGGCGTCGCCCCAATGGACACAGGACGGCGTTAGGAGAACGTGGCGGGCCGCGTATCTTGATCCGGTGGATGGACGAGTTGGGCTTGAGGGCGCTCAAGGCGCGAGTGCCGGCTACCTCTACTACGTACGTTCCATTCACTGCCAAAACCCACCGGCAGCAGGGCTTGGCCGTGAGGCCTATGCGGCGCGCTGTCCTCGATGCGACGCTGATCGGTCGCCGCGCACAGTGATCCGTTCTCCAGTGCGAACCCAACGCACGGGCTTCCAGAAGATCGCACAGGTTCTCTCAGACGGGCTCCTGCGCGACCTCTCTCAGCCACCCCTCTCCACCGAGCGTAAGCTCGTCGTCTTCTCTGATAGCCGGCAGGATGCCGCGAAGCTCTCTGCTGGAATGCGATTTTCGCACTACCGGGATGCACTGCGACAGGCGCTCATGGCAGCACTGAGCCAGCAGGCGGCCGGCCCGCAGACCTTTGATGCGCAGTGCCAAGGCCAGCAGCTCTCGCCAGATCAACAGGCAGCGGCCACCGCATTCCAAGCGCTGCATCCAGGAGACACAGCCGTCATCGCGATGGCAGCGAATCCGGCCACAGCAGCGCTCCCGTCGGCCGTGGGCAATTTGGGCGCCGGCAGATCTACTAATGGAAGACACCGTCACACTTGACACAATTGCACTGAACTACCTCATCGATCCTTGGAATCCTCTGCCGCCGGGGCATAAGTTTTCGACCAAGCAAGGAGTCCACGTCTCCGTACAACCCTTGGGGAAGGCAAAGAACACATACAGAGAAAAAAGGACGTATCAGTGTTCAGGTGGGAAGTATTCACTTACATATGAGTATGAAAGACTGTCGCCCTACGTGGCCCCTGAGGCCATGAGCGAGGCTCTTTTTGGAAGGATGGTCTGAGAGTGGACTCCGGCTCACTTCAGCCATGTACCTGCCAAGGCCCCCAAAAACGATTACCGATTTAACCATAGCAGGAGGTGAAAAATGTCACTTGGAGGCAAGACGGGAAAAGTAATATATCTAAGAACGCAGCAAGTTGGTGAGAAGTATGGCCCGCCGGGCCCGCCGCAAGATTTTATAGACACCGAAGTAGTGGTCAAACTAGATAGTGCTGATATGGCATTCGGATTTCAATTGAGACCTGGAGATCAAAACTTGCCAGCACGTCTTGCGATGCTTTCCGGGTTGCGAGACGCGTATGTGCATCAACTTTCTATAAGACTCGAATACGATATGGAGGTTGGGAAAAAAAATGGGTACCTTCGGCGGGTCATATTCCAATCCCCACCAACAAATTAGTACCCAGAGAACAGATAGGGCATTGTTGCATTTTGGCGCCGAATCCTTGGGCATTTCCGTTCGGGCACTGCAATTGTTTCGGTGGCAAGGCCGGTCGTCTGCCATCTTGGGGAGGAGAATATGTTTATTCTGAACAGTTACGCTTGGGCAGTGATCTTCTGCGTGGTCACCATGTTCTGCTGGGGCTCATGGGCCAACACCCAGAAACTGGCTCGCAAAGAGTGGCGCTTTGAGCTGTTTTACTGGGACTATGCCATCGGAGTGGTCGTAATCTCGCTCCTGTTTGCTTTGACCTTGGGGAGCATCGGCTCCGAGGGCCGGAGCTTCTTTCAGGATCTGGGGCAGGCTGAGGGCGACAACCTGTTCTCCGCCCTGGCTGGAGGCGCCATCTTCAATGCGGCCAACATTCTGCTGGTGGCCGCAATCGACATTGCCGGAATGGCAGTCGCCTTTCCTGTCGGGATCGGACTGGCCCTGGTTCTGGGCGTGGTCACCAACTACCTGGGCGCTCCCGTCGGAAACCCGTTTCTCCTCTTCGCCGGGGTTGGACTCGTCGTGATCGCGATTCTTCTAGATGCCGCGGGCTACCGCAGGCTCCCCAGCCAAAGGGCAGGCTTGAGTGCCAAAGGACTGACTTTGTCGGTGGCCTGCGGAATCCTGATGGGTTTCTTCTATCGTTTTGTGGCTGCCGCCATGTCGACCGACTTCGCCCATCCGGAAGCGGGAAAGCTGGGTCCCTATTCAGCCGTGCTGGTCTTCTCGGTGGGGTTGCTTCTCAGCAACCTGCTTTTGAACACGATCATCATGAAGAAGCCTTTCTCCGGAGAACCGGTTCCCCTGTCAGCTTACTTCAAAGGGGACCTTGGCACCCATTCCATAGGAGTCTTGGGGGGAGCCATCTGGGGAGTGGGCATGATCTCCAGCATCATCGCCTCGGGGCAGGCCGGCTTTGCCATTTCCTACGGGCTGGGTCAGGGGGCAACCATGGTTGCGGCACTATGGGGCATCTTTGTCTGGAAAGAGTTCAAAGAGGCTCCTCCCGGCACGGGCCGTCTGATCGGCTTCATGTTCCTCTGCTTCCTGGCCGGTTTGATCTCAATCATCGTGTCTCGAAACGTGTGAAGGGGCCTGAGTCCACCTGCTCCACGTCATGGATCTTCCTCCAAGTCTGAAAGTGGTGGCGCTGGGGTGGAAAAAACGGTCCGTCCCCTTCCCGCCCATGCACATCGCCACTAGGTTGGGCCGCTTCATGAGAGTCATGGCGGCCGAAGCGGTCACGATCGGGCCGTCCGCCGCCTGCGATTCCGCCGCCAAATCACTGAACCCGAACGTGAGTGAGTGGCCATCCGGCCGGGCCCTGACGCTTCGGTTCAGTTTACCGAGCAAGCGCAACGGTGCGTACATCGTCCTTGGAACGCAGCTGAGAGCAAAATTCTCAGAATTGCGGGGTAAGCAGCACATCGGACCGATGGTCACTGAAGGGTGCCGTTCCGCCTGGCACCGGCAGGTGCGCCTTATTGCAGCGCGATTCGGCTGGAGGAGAGCTGTCGGTTCTGCCCCACGATCACGACTGAGCGAAGGGTGGCCGGTTCTCCCGGGCCCATCAGCTGGATGGCGCGGTCGATGGTGGCGTTCTGGCTCCGCAACTCCGACAACTGGTCGTCGTCAAGCGTCAGCCGGAAGATTTCCTGCAGGCTGCCCAGCACTCGCCCCCGATTGTCGGTCATCAGACTGACCAACAGAATGTTCTGGAAGTGGCGTTTTTCGGTCTTGCGCCGACCCGTCAACACTTTCCGGCTGATCAATTCAATTTTCTCGAAAGGGAAGGAAAAGTGGACTTGAATCTGGTTTGGCTTTGGCGAGCGGCTCCAGTCGACTTCCAAGGGAAAGTCGACGAAAAGGTCGGGACTCAGCAAAGCCGTATAAAGACTTCTGCCCAGGAGGTCTGCTGGAGCGGGGGCGGTCGCGAAGTAACCGTTGCGGTGATGGACCTTTCCCTTGCGAGTGACCAGCTCGACCTTGATCTGTCGAAAGCGGGCGTCGTACTCCTCCCGGCTGGGGCGGTAGGTCAACAGGTAGTAGTGGCGATTGTAGTCGAACACACGGTGCACGGCTTTGGTGAGGTTGTTCTGATTGTAGACCGCGAATCCACCGGTGGCTTCGGCCCACTTTCGCAAGAAGATGTTTTCCAGTCCCGAGGCCCCCGGCATCCGGAAAGTGGCTTCCGATCGGGACCGCATCGACTGGCGTCCGCCCCGCCGGGGACCGGTGACGGGCAGGGGGTTGGTGGCTGACGCCTGCAGGCCGAGGGGATTGATGGCGAACAGGGTGAAGCCGGCGTCGGAAAACAACCGAGCATTGATCTCGGGTTCATAGCGGCTCTTGTCGCGATCATCGATCCGGGGCACTCCCAGACCCAGGCCGAAGTAGAAGACGATCTTCCGCCCCCTGAGATACTTGAGACCGCTGATGGTGGGGGCAAAGGCGCTGCGGGCCCCAAGGGTGACGATTTCGCCGGTGACATTGGCGATCAGGCGCAACTGAGGAGTTTCAGGAAAGATGTCGGACAAATCGGCGCCGCTGTCGGCGCCGACGGGATCTCCGGTCGGAGGCGGCGCGTTCAGAAAGCGGGCTCGCACGGGGTCGGCGGGGGCATCGGCGGCCAGGCTCAAGGCCAACAGGCTCGGCTTGATCTCATCGATCAGCCGGGCCAGGCGCTGGCGGTCGCGACCGAATTCCGAGATGGACTGCCGCCAGGAGACCGCCAGCCAATCGCGGCTCCCGTCCATCTCTTCGAGAACTTTGCGGGCGGCTTGCTGTGCTCGCTGCAAGGCCCTGGAGCCGAGCAAGGCATCAAAGCGCAGCACGATGTAGCGTCTCTCCCGTTGTTCAAGATCAGCCCCACCGGCCACGGCTTCGACACCCGCGGCCGCCAGTGGATCGCTCTCTGGAGGCTTGGCTGCGCCCATGCCAATTTCCTGAAATGAAAGGATCTTCTGCTGGACGCCAGCTTCAAACACTCGAAAATCGCCGGCGCTCAGACCAGTGATGGGTCGACCGCGTCCATCTTGGACCGACACGTAGACCGGCACTGTATCGACCATGACACGAAACACGGCTTCTTGTGCCGCCATTATTAAACCGCCTGCCATAAGCGCCAGCAGAAGCGGTGTCACAGGTCGTCTCATGATGATTCCTCCCGCCATCTGATCGTCCTCTTTCCAGCACCCGGGGCTCCGAAAGCTCCTCCTCATAAAGAATGCGGGTCAGGGAATGGCCACGGCCAGCGTGTCGTGGTGCTCGGCGATCAGGGTTCTCAGATAGGGACCGATCTGGCCGGCCGACTCGAACCCTGCCTTGCGAGCCGCCCGGTCTTCCTTCTCCTGGGCGATGGCCCCGCTCTCGGCGAAGTGGGCGAGGTGGCGGTAAAAACCGATGGTGAAGAGGTCCCAGGCCCCCCCCTGCTCATGGGTGAAGATCAGATTCTGTGGCCGGCCCAGCTCCTCGAGATAATTATTCTCCATCTCCCGCTGGCGGTACAGCTGCTTTTGTTTTCCGGGCAGAGAACGGAACATCTCCACGTGATAGAATCGCCCCCTTTGAAAAGCAGCCCGCACTTTTTCCACCGGTGGGCCTTCGACGTAGGTGTCCTCATGCCACGCGACCAGTTGGTAAAACCGGTCGGCGAAGCCCTCGGCCGTCTCGCCCCGGGAGGCCCAGGCCTGCGACCGTTTCTGGATGCGCTGGGGAGCAAAGTAGTCGGCAAAGCTGCCCATCGGGAAGAGAAAAAGCAGATCCCACTGGTCGCCCTGGCTGTGGCGCATCCAGAAGGGGCGGGCATCCCCCGCCTGGTCGTAAAAATTCATGTGCTGCTCATAGAGCTGGATGAGAGCCAATAGCTGCCCCGGAGCGGCCCGCACCAGCATGGTCTTGTAGAGCTCCGATCTTCCCTCAGCGCCTAACCAGACAGGAAGCCAGAGAAAAACGAAGAGAAGGATAGAGAAGTTTTTTCCGCGCATTGGGCTGTTCCTTTGCTCGGGATGCCGCTCATAGCGACTCGTGTGTTCCTGGCTATGATAGGGGATTGGGGCCGCTATGTCTCCGAGCACCCCTTATTCGCTAAGATGCCCGGGGGGCCGCGAGTGTCTCTCCGCGTCCCATTCTTTTCCATCCCACGCGCTGTGGAGCCAAGGGCGGGTCAGTGCAGGGTCTCCCATTTGTGCGGATCCTCGTAAACGAACGACCCCTTACCGCCGAAATCGCTCCATTTTGGAGTACAATACATACTCGGGGCTTGAGATATCGGTGGCAGATGGAGCTTAGGGGGCGAGGTCCCGGAGAAGGAGAAGGTGATTCCGGGGCATCGAGGATGAGGGATGACTGAGAGATCAGCCCAACCGCCATGCGGCCAAAGGGTTGCGGACGGAGCAGGAAGATTTCATTTTTCATTTTCCGATCCTATGTCGCTCTGAAACCCAACGCCTTCCGGTGGTTGTCCCGGCCGCAACAATCGTTTCCGTATTTGCGGATCGGAGTCCCCTGGATGGAGATCACGCCATGAGCAACTACAAAGGAACTATCGGAATTCTGACTGGCGGAGGGGACGTGCCTGGTTTGAATCCGGCCATACGCGCGATCACCTTTCGAGCCTTGCGCGAAGGGTATCAGGTGATTGGGATTCGCCGGGGCTGGGCCGGACTGGTGGATCTCGTCCCCGACAAGAGCGCCGACAACAGCGCCCATTGCCAGATTCTGACTGAAGAAATCGTCAACCGTGCCGGAAGAACCGGCGGAACCTTCCTCCACACTTCCCGAACCCGGCCCAGCCATCTTCCCAGGGAGGTCCTGCCGGATCACCTGCGCGCTCAGTACACTGAGGAGATCAATGATGTGACTCCGGCCGTCCTGAAGAACATCGAGTTCCTGGGCATAGATGTTCTGATCCCCATCGGAGGGGACGATACGCTCAGCTACGGTCAGCGCCTGCACCAGGAGAATGTGAAGGTCGTCGCCATCCCCAAGACCATGGATAACGACGTTCCGGGGACGGACTACTGTATTGGTTTCAGTACCTGCGTCACGCGCACGATTGCGCTGACACACCAACTCCGAACCACTGCCGGATCGCATGAGCGGTTTCTGGTGCTGGAGGTTTTCGGTCGTTACGCGGGCTATACGGCGATGCTGCCAACCATGGCGGGCGCGGCCGATCGCTGCGTGATTCCCGAATGCCCCTTCGAGATTGACCTGCTGGGGAAACTACTCAGCTGGGACCGCCGGCAACATCGCAGCAATTACTCGGTGGTACTGGTTTCAGAGGGCGCCAGGATGTCGGGCCAAGAAGAGATGTCCTTTAGAAGCCGCGAGACTGACCAGTTCGGACACCGCAAGCTGGGGGGGATCGGGGATCAGGTGTCGGCGCTTCTGAAACAACTTTCTCCCAAACACAACAGCGGCAAGCGGGTCAACGTCGTCAGCCAGCGATTGGGCTACCTGGTTCGCTGCGGTGCCCCGGACGCTTTGGACTCCATTGTCCCCATGGCATTCGGAAACCTGGCCTTGGATCTGGTCCAATCCCACAAGACGGGTCGCCTCGTCAGTCTTCGCAATGGTGTCTACGATCATGTTCCGATCGATGTGGTCAGCAAGGCAAACAAGAAGTTGATCGACGTTGAAAAGTACTACAACAAAGCCCGTTTGCGTCCCAATTACAAGACTTTCATGCGCCAGCCCCTCTTTATCATGACCAGTGACTATTGAGGAGAAGCTCGCCTCACCCGGCACCCATCTTTCTTCCTGGAGAACATCGTGTCGCAGTCCTTTCCCGCTCTCTTCTTTTCCGCCCTGCTGCTTGTCGTCCCAACCTCCGGGGTTTCCGGCTCAGCCGAAACCTCTCCGGACGAAGCCCAACCCATGATCGCCAAAACCTTTGCAGGGTTGAAGTTTCGATCCATCGGCCCGGCTCTGACTTCGGGACGGATTTCCGACCTGGCCGTCCACCCCGGGGATTCCACCATTCGCTACCTGGCTGCCGCCTCCGGCGGCGTCTGGATGACGACCAACTCAGGCACGACCTGGACTCCGATCTTTGATGATCAGGGCTCCTATTCCATCGGGTGCATCGCTATTGACCGAAAGAACCCGCTCATCGTCTGGGTGGGGACGGGCGAGAACAACAGCCAGCGCAGCGTCTCTTACGGGGACGGCGTTTACAAGTCCGTGGACGGCGGCCGCAGCTGGAAGAACATGGGGCTCAAGACCTCCGAGCATATCGGCAAGATTGTGGTCGATCCCCGAGATTCAAAGACCGTTTATGTCGCCGCCCAAGGGCCGTTGTGGAACTCTGGAGGAGACCGGGGGCTCTTTAAGACCAGAGACGGAGGAGAGACCTGGAAATTGGTTCTGGAGGTCAGCCCCGACACCGGGGTCTCGGACCTGGTCCTGGATCCCCGCAACCCTGATGTCTTGTTCAGCACCTCCTACCAGCGCCGCCGCCACGTCTGGACACTCATCGATGGGGGGCCCGAATCCACGGTTTACAAGTCCAGCGATGGAGGCGAGACCTGGGCAAAGTCGGCCAGAGGGCTGCCCAAGGAAGACCTGGGCCGGATTGGGCTGGCCATTTCTCCCGTCAACCCGGATGTCCTTTACGCCATCGTGGAAGCCGCCAATGAATCGGGAGGATTCTTCCGCTCCCGAGACGCGGGGTCCCATTGGAAAAAGATGAGCTCCTACGTCAGCAGCAGTCCCCAGTACTACCAGGAGATTGTTGCCGATCCCGTGCAAGTCAATCGGGTCTACTCGATGGACACCTGGATGCAGGTGACGGAGGACGGAGGCAAGACCTTCAAGAGAGTGGGCGAGAAATACAAACACGTCGACAACCATGCCCTCTGGATCGATCCGGCAGACAATCGCCATCTTCTGGCCGGCTGCGACGGCGGTGTCTATGAGAGCTTCGACAGAGGGGCGACCTGGAATTTCACCTCGAATCTACCCGTCACCCAGTTCTACAAAGTGGCGGTTGACAACGATTCTCCGTTCTACAACGTTTACGGTGGCACACAGGACAACTTCAGCCTGGGCGGACCGTCGCGCACCACCAATGTCCACGGAATCCGGAACTCCGATTGGTTCGTGACCCAGGGCGGAGACGGCTTTCAGACCCAAGTCGACCCGCAGAACCCCAACATCGTCTATTCGGAGTTGCAGTACGGGCGTTTAGTCCGCTTCGACCGGCGGAGCGGCCAGCGCATCGACATTCAACCTCAAGCCGGACCCGGCGAAGAACCTTTGCGCTGGAACTGGGACGCGCCTCTCATTATCAGCCCCCACCAGCATACTCGCCTCTACTTTGCTTCCAGCCGCGTTTTTCGGAGCGACGACCGAGGGGATACCTGGACGGCCATCAGCCCCGACCTCACACGGCAGATCGACCGCAATCAACTCGAGGTCATGGAAAGAGTCTGGGGGCCGGACGCGGTGGCCAAAAACGCCTCCACTTCCTTCTACGGCAACATCGTGGCCTTGGCGGAGTCCCCTCTCTCGGAAGGACTGCTCTACGCGGGCACCGACGACGGCCTGATTCAAGTGGCTTCGGACAGCGGTTCCAAGTGGCGCAAAATCGAATCGTTTCCGGGTGTCCCCAAGGGCTCCTACGTGAGCGATATCGCCGCTTCCACACTCGATGAAAATACGGTATTTGCCGCCCTGGACAACCATAAGATGGGCGATTTCAAGCCCTATCTGCTGAAAAGCGCCGACCGGGGCAAGAACTGGACTTCCATCGCCGGAAACCTGCCCGAAAAGGGAACCGTCTATTCCGTCGTTCAGGATCACCTTCGAGCTGAACTGCTCTTTGCCGGGACCGAATTCGGCGTCTTCTTCACCCTCGACGGTGGCGTCAAATGGGTGCGGCTCAAGGGAGGACTGCCCACCATCGCCGTGCGTGATCTGGCCATTCAGAGGCGGGAAAACGATCTCGTGCTGGCCACATTCGGCAGGGGTTTTTACATCCTGGAAGACTATACGCCTCTGCGCCTCTTGAAACTGGCGATGTTGGAGCAGGAGGCTGTTCTGTTCCCGGTCAAGAAAACATGGATGTACATTCAAGGCCGGCCTCTGGGCCTGGGCGGAAAGTCGTTTCAGGGGGATTCCTTTTTCGCGGCCCCCAATCCACCCTTTGGAGCCGTCCTGACCTACTACCTTAAAGAAGAATTGAAGACCCGCAAGAAAAGAAGGCAGGAGAAAGAGAAGAAGCGCCTCAAGGCTGGACAGCCCATGACCTACCCGGACTGGGATCAACTTCGCCAGGAGGCAAGAGAGGAGAAACCAGCCGTTATTCTGACGATTACAGACTCGAAAGGGAATGTGGTGCGGCGCCTCACGGGTCCCACCACGGCGGGATTTCACCGCGTAGCGTGGGACTTGCGCCTCCCCGCCTCCACTCCAACGGAACTGAAGCAGCGCTCCCAGGACAACCCGTTCGCCCAACCCCGCAGGGGTCCAATGGTGGTTCCGGGAACCTATCAGGTTTCCCTGGCAAGGGGGTCGGCCGGCGAGCGGGTCCCTCTCAGCACGCCCCAGAGCATTGCTACCGAGGCTCTGGACGCCGCCACTCTTCCCGCCCCCGACCGTGCCGCCCTGCTCGCTTTTCAGCGTCAGACAGCGGGACTTCAGCGAGCCGTTCTGGGCGCTGTCCGAGCCGCGCGTGAAGCGGCCACTCAAATGAAATACATCAAAAAGTCCATCCTGGAAGCGCCGCAAGCGGGCCTGGAGCTGCGAGAGCGGGCGCGTTTGTTGGAAATCCGCCTCAAGGACTTCCAGATGGAACTCTCGGGTGACCCCGTGCGGGGCCGCTACAACGCACCCAGAAAGCCCTCGATTGTGGGGCGCGTCCAGAGAATCGTCTCCGGTCATTGGGCTTCCACATCGGCCCCCACGACTACCCAGAGGCACAGCTACCAAGCGGCGGCAGATGCCTTTGCTCCGCTGCTGGAGCGACTCCGCACGCTCATAGAAACCGATCTTTCGCAGCTCGGTCGCGACCTGGAAAAGGCCGGCGTCCCCTGGTCCCCCGGCCGCGTCCCACGCTGGGAACCGAAGTAGAAACCCCAAGATTCCAAGGTGCCGATTTCCAAAGCAACGCTCCGCCTCTGGAGGTCACCACTCTTCCACCAGATCCCAGGGCGTCTTGGAGGGAAACCGCCAGCCCTCTACTCCATCTCAGGGCGAGCGGTGGGCGTGAGCCCGCCGTTTCCCCCGACTGACCGTGGCTTCAGCACCGACACAGGAGATCCCGCCCCAGCATAGCTCTAGTAATCAAAGCATAGACGATATAAGTAGAACCATTCCGGCACGCTATAATGAGAGGCGTATATCCGCTTTCATCCTTGACATTTGTCTCGGCAGACAGATCTAACAGAGTTCTTGTAGCGTCCACTTTTTCTCGAAACGCAGCATTCATTAAAGCCGTTTGACCGTATTTGTTTTGGAAGTTATTGAGCGTCTCCCCCTCGACATACTCCATCACGATGTAGGGCATCCGGCCGTCGCGCCGGAAATCGTAGATCCGGCAGATCCCCTCGTGGAGGAGCGCCTGGGCGTTGAGGACCTCCTTCTTGAGCTGATCGGCGCCTTGCGGTCATTCATCAGGCTGGGCAAGAGGGCGGAAGATCTCCACTCCCTCACGATCGTGGCGCCGAAAGACGGTCCTCCGGCGCTCGGGCAACCCAATCAAGAATCTCTCGAGCCGGGAACGTCAGAAGCTGTGAAAGAATTGCAGATCGTCGCTTACCGCCTCCATAGAATCAACGACTTGCGGGAAGAAAAACGGGCAATCCCCGATTGATTCACAGCTTCTCAGCCACCGGAGAGCAGCATAACGTAAAGGATTGTATCCGGAGTGCGTTTGGAAGACCAGTCCAGCGAATCGGCGGGCGGTGGGAAGGGTAATGCGTAGCGAAGTGGTTTGGCTGGAAAGGTTTGGTTAGACGCTCTTGTGGGACCTACCGACGGTGGGGATCCCTGCCCGGGTGTGAGAAATCCGGGCTAACACTCACAATACTCCTCGTTCAGATAATTCCGGGTCTGTTCCTTCACAGGATGGCTGAAGAGCCGCTTCTTGGGCCCCTGCTCGATCACCTGACCCGCACAGATAAAGACCAGGTGATCGGCGATTCGCCTCGCCTGCTGGATGTTGTGAGTCACGAACACGAGGGTGTATTGATCCTTCAGGTCCAGCATTAGGGACTCCACGGCTTTGGTGGAAACCGGATCCAGCGAAGACGTCGGCTCATCCAGCAGGATGACGCGGGGCCGCACGGCCAAGGTTCGGGCAATGCAGAGGCGTTGTTGCTGGCCGATGGAAAGGCCATCGGCTTTGTCGTCCAAGCGGTGCGAGACCTCCTTCCAAAGAGAGACGGCCTTCAGATTCTCCTCTACGATCCGACCGCGCGCCTCGTTGGACAGGCGCCTGGCGTGCCAGATTCCGAAGAGCACATTCTCACGAATCGAGCGCGGAAACACGCAAGGCTTTTGGAACACCATGCCAACCTCTCTGCGCAGACTCGCCACATCGGAAAACGCCTCGTCGATGGGCCGGCCCCGAAAATGGATGGAACCAGAGGCGGAAAAACCATTCACCTCATCGTTCATTCGATTGAGACTGCGGATCAGAGTCGACTTGCCGCCGCCGGAAGGACCGATGATGCAGGTAATGCGGTGGCTTGGAAAAGACACGTGGATATCCTTGAGAATAGGCATCTCATGGAACCAGACACTCAAGTGGCGCACTTCCAACGCCGGCCTGGACTGATGCTCCCGCAGTTCGAGAATAGTGGCGGATTTTGCAGTCTGTGGTTTCATCGTCGACTCAACGCTCCCAGTTTCAGGCGGCTGGCATAGGCGAACAGGCTCAAGAGCAGCACCAGACACAACAGGACCGGACTGGCTCCCCAGGCATTTCGCAGCGCCTTGGCGTGGGTGGCCTGCTGAGTCAGAGCCAGAATATGGGTCGGCAGGGCCGTCACCGGCTCGAAAAACGAAGCCGGCACATCCACGCCGGAAAAAGCAGTGGCAATAAACATGATGGGTGCCGTCTCTCCGATGGCTCGGGCCAAGCCGATCAGCAAACCGGTGATGGCACCATGAACGCCCTGGGGCAGTACCACTCGCACAATCACGGCCCACTTGGACAGCCCCAAAGCCGAGGCGCTCTCCCGATAGGTTCTCGGTATGCTGTCCAACGACTGCCAGCTGGCCAGTGTCACAGTTGGCAGAATCATCACGGCCAGAATAACAGAACCGACCAACCAGCTGACTCCCGTGCCCAGGATGTTGACGAAAAAGATAAGACCAAAGATGCCGAAAATCACCGAGGGCACGCCATTGAGGCTGTAGATCAGGGTCGCACTCAGTTTCCGCGGCAGGCTGCTTTTCAGATATTCACTGTAGTAGATGGCGGTGCCAAGCGCCAACGAAAAGGAGATCAGAGCCGCGAAGACCAGCAGCAGGATGCTGCCGAGCACCTGATACAGAATGCCGCCTTCGGCCCCGAAGCCACGGGATCGGGAGAGAAGAAATTCCGGGCTGATGGCGTGGATGCCGTTCCACCCGATGACCAGCAGCAGGAACAGAAGAATCAGGCAGCAGAGGAGGGCGGCGGCGCCAACAAGGATCTGAAACAGGGCGTTGAACGTGGCTCGTCTGGTCATGCTATTCCACCAGCCGCCGCTCGGATTTGAAAGCATATTGTGCCACGGCGGTGAGCGTGAGGTTAATCAGGAGCAACAGCAGTGACGTCAGAATCAGAGCGCTGAAGTGGGTGGACCCAAAGGCCGCCTCGGGGATCTCACGTCCCAGTTTGGAGGTCACGGTCTGGCCGGCGGAAAAGAGATTGAAAAAAGGAGAGGGAATTCTATCAATACCACCAATCACCAGCATCACGGCCATGGTTTCACCCAGAGCCCGCCCCAATGCCAGCAATACGGCCCCCGCCATATCCGTGGCGGCGAGGGGCACCACCACCCTGAGGATGACCTCAAAGCGATAGAACCCCAGGCCGGTCGCGCTTTCACGGTACTTTTTCGGCACCTGGCGCAGGGCATCGTCAGTCAGCGTGATCACCATCGGCAGGATCATCATCGCCAGTAGAATCCCGGCTGTGAACAGCGTCCGGCCCGACTGCAAGTCGAACCATTCCGCAATCCACAAGCTGAAAAAGGCCACGCCGATCAGTCCGTAGATGATGGAGGGGATGCCAGCCAGGATTTCCAGCCCGGATTTCACCAACAACCGGTACCGACCGGCCAGGATTTCCGAGGTGTAGATAGCCGCTAGCACACCGAGCGGCACAGCCAGGACAAGGGCGATCGCCGTCACCATGGCCGAGCCATAAAGCAGCGCAAGCATGCCGTAGCGGCCGGAATGGGGGCTCCATTCGAGAGACAATACGCCCCAGCCCACCTGGTTTATCGCAGGCCAGCTCTCCGCCAGCAGCACGGCCACAATGAGCACCACAAAGAGCGTGCTGGTGATCGTGCTGACCAACACGTAGCCGTGGCCGGCTCTACCCGTCCATGCCCACATAGCCACTCTCCCGAACGATCTGCTGCCCCTTGTTGCTCATCAGAAAATCGACAAAGGCCTTGACCTGCCCGCGGGGTTCACCATTGGTGATGACGTAGAGGGCGCGCGTAATCGGGAAGCGGCCGTTGAGGATGTTGGCCAGCGTCGGCTTGACGGTGGAACCATCCGCCAGGATGATGGCAAGCCCTTTCACGTCGCTATTGAGCCAGGCAAGCGAAAGCATGCCGATAGCCGCATCGCTCTGGGCAATAGCCGTCTGCTCCTCGTTGTTGGAACCCAGCACAAGATCCGCACCGGGCGCCGGGGCCTCCTTGTCTCCCATCACCGCCTTCATGAAGACGTGACGCGTGCCCCGGGACGGTTCTTTGTCCACCACAAGAATGTCGCGGTCCGGACCGCCCAATTCCTTCCAGTTGCCAATCTCGCCGCGATAAACGGCGGCGATTTGTTCCAGCCCAAGCGCCCGGACACCCGCCTCATACACCTCTGAGGAGACCACGGGCGCCACCGCATCCCGGCCGATAGAGTGTGTCTTGAAGTCGACGCCCGGGTACCTCCTGATCTCAGCCTCGGTGATGTCGCGCGAACTCATGCCGATGTCCAAGGTGCCTTCGCCAAGCTGATTGATGCCGACACCGGAGCCACCCGCGTTGACCGTGATGCGGACACCCGAATGTTCCAGCATGAATTGATCGGCGGCCCTGGAGACCACGGGCAATACCGTTGTCGAGCCCGCCACCTGAATGATCTCCCTTGTGGAACAGGCCAGAAACAGACCCATACACATCAGCGAGGATATCACTGCTTTCCGAACGCCTTCCCGCACGACCTTGTCTTCCTCCTGGTAATCCGTCGTTAGAGTAGTCGTCAAAATCATTCCGGTCTTACAGGTGACGAGATTTGCAGGAGAGCCGTCACCACACCTGTGGACGGGCCGCAAAGCCAGCCCTTCGGCTCGTCGATTGGGTGAGCTTGACGGACGGGGACAGGTCTTGTGAGCTGGGCTCGCAAACAAAGGAAGAGGCGACGCCGCGGACAAGTCTATCGCCCGGAGCGACCCAGCACGGACGAATTCGGATGAATTGCCCCTTAGGGCTCGCGCAAACCCTTAGCGGGCGGGCAAACTCTTGCGAAAACTCCGGGCCGTGTATTCTTTGAAACCATTGCCGGCGAAGGTGGTCCGCCTCAGCCATTCCCCCTGGTCGTTCTTTTCCCACAAGAGTCCACGGTAGCGCGCTGTTTGCTCGTAGATGATGGGATCGGGCAGCGGAAACGAGAACTCTCCTCTCAGCGCCACTGTCTCGATGGCCTCAATCGCGACCAGCAATCGCCGGCCTTCGTTCTCGGCCCATAGCAGGGAAGCGATGGGGTAGAGCTTGCGATTCTGACCGTCGAATGCCCATCGGGTGTGCATGAGCTGGTATTGATTCTTGAGAAAAACGGTTCTTCGGCCCCCGAACTCAACGCTGGCCACTCCCGCGGGGTGATCGATGAAGTCCCCCAACCCAAGGGCCAGATCGGGCTGGAAGTACTGGGCCCAGTTCCAGAGCGCATCGGTGAAGATCCACTCGCCCCAGTTGTGATCGTGGTAGCCCGGGGCGTCAATGGAGTAGAGTCGACCGTCCATCTCCAGCTTCCCGCTGACCCGGGCGCCCGGCATGTAAACGAGCCAGCTCATCAGTTCCCAGGAAGCGCTTCCCACCGCCATTCGATCCGCCGCAAACCAGGAAGGGGAGGCCCGCACAAACACCAGATCCCAGGAGAGCCGCCCATCCTGGCTGGCCCCGAAGATACGATAGGTCCCGGCCCCGAGCACCTCAATGCCATTACCGGCAAGGACGACGTCTGCCTGCTCATAGGATGCGGAAAACTGGTCCGTTCCGTAGGCATCGGTGGCGACGACGTTGCCATCCGGCGTATAGGCTACGGCTGCCATCTGAGCCACCGCCAGCTGCGAATGAGCCTCCGGGTCGGCGATGAAGTAGGTGAAAATCGCCTCTATGTCCTGATCGCTGTCGAAGAAGTTGAAATACCACCATTCAATGTAGTTGGCGTCGTGCCGGCCATCGGCGAAAAGGCGGTAATGGAAAGCATCCTGAGACGGGAGAACAGCCCCTTGGGCCGTTCCTGATTCCAGGCCCCAAAGACCGATCCAGATCAGAACCGACAGCGGGAGCAAACAGCGGATTTCGCGGCCCCTCGTCATCTCTTCCCCCTTTCTCACTGCAACGGTTCGATGCCCTACTATACAGGGAAGTTCATTCTTCGCAAAGGTCTTTGGAAGCTCTGGAAGTACGGGTCTTTGGAGAAACTGGCTCCCTCCACAAGGCTCATCCCGGTAGTGAAGTGACTTACCTGAGCGCCCTCAGCTGCAAGACAGTTGGTGATTAACCCGCATTTCTCATGGGGGGTGGAAGCGAGGCGCCGGAAATACCGATACCGATGGCGATACCGATACCAACCCCCAAGAACCGGGTTCAAAGTCCCAGATCGTTCCCCCCTGACAACCCGGGCCGGCAGTATTCACCAGGATCGAATGTCAGAAATGTGGGCCAACCCTAACCAAAGATATTTGAAATTTTGATTGTATAGGTTGAGCGATTCTGCCGCCAGGTCACTGAACCACGAACGTCAGTGAGTGGCCATCCGGATTGGGCCGGGCGCTGACGCTTCGGTTCAGTTTACACGGCAACGGCGCGCAGGTCGTCCCCGCAACACATCTGAGAGCAAAATTCTCAGAATTCGGCGGTAAGCAGCTAAGGGAGAAGTTGTCTTGCCCCACCTGGGGCAATCGGGGAGGCCGTGGCAGAGCAACAGCTCGGGAGTCGGCAGCAACACCTGCCCTGCGTGATGTCGCCAAAGGACAGGTTCAAGCCTGGTCTCCAGGCCGCCGACTCCCTCTCCGGGCGAGCGGTGGGCGTCAGCCTCCCAGCAGATCGCCGGGCCGGCCGGAAAAGTCGACCTCCACGGCCACCACCCGGGAAGCGCCGGAAAGCTCGGACAGGGGCAGGGAAAGGCTTTGCCGGGGTTGTAGGGTGGCCCGCCGTTGGCTGGCGCCCTCCGCCCTGATCTCGAACGTCCTGGGCTCTTGGCTGGTATTGGCCAGAATCAGCCGGCTCTCTGGTTCCCCGGGACTTGAAGCAGCCACCGCTGCAAGCGACATCGAGGAGAAGTCCTCGGGCTCGAAGCAGGCCACGTCGGTGGTGGCCGAGGTGGCTCGCTTGACGATCTCCACCTGGGCGCCGATGTCACGAGGCAAGCCGGAGTGATAGACAGCCAGCGAGCCGCTAGACACAGAGCCCGCCAGCGAAAACGACTCGGAAAGGGGCGACGGAGGTGCGAAAAGCAGGCGCCAAACAAAGGAAGACTCGGTGACGGACT
>JBHHYX010000058.1:0-18431 GCA_046757765.1 Acidobacteriota bacterium
CTCAATCCAGGAAACCGGAGGGGAACTTTCAAAGCTCGGATCGGCACCCATTCCCGGAAGCGTGAATACCTTCGCGGCGATCCCCGGGCCGCTGGTTTCGGACTCCGCGGGGCCTGAGCGGGAGGATGGTAATCCGAATCACTTGTTCTTTCTGGTAAGAGAATATAATGCCCGGGTTATGAAGAGAATCGCTCTGCCGGTTTGTGTGTTGATTCTACTCACCAGTTGTGTCTGGCTCCTGGCTCAGGAATGGCAGCAGAAGGCGACGCTGCTCACAGATGCCTCCGAAAGTGAAACTGTGCTTTGGCTGGACCGCTCCGGCGCCCTCTCAAAGGAGCTCCCTCTTCTTATCGAGGCGCCCGATGGCGCCCATAAGGAGGTCTACGAGCTGGTCCGGGTCTGGCAGGACCACGCCCTACTGAAAGAGCCGCTTCGGAAGTCCTACGGGGCGGGATCGCGGCTGTTCCAGGAAAAGTAAGAGATCGTCCACCGCTTCAGGCGGTACGTGTCCAGGAAGCGTCAGCGCCACCCCTGGGTCCGGGATAGGTGCGGATCGTGGCACCCTGAGTAACTGTTTAGCGTGATTTCCATGGCTGCAAGCGCCTTTCCAGCGGAAAGACCTGGCAGACTTACCCTGACCCCCCTTACTCTTAAGGCCCTCCGGGCCTGGAAGCGGGGTTCGACAGAGCCTCGACTGTACGAGGTGGCTGGCGGCCTCTAACGAGGTTGGCCCCGGGAGCGGCGAACGGGTTGGTTGGACGAGTCTCCATCGGCATCGGAATCGGGTTTCGCTATCGCAGTCGATTGCAATGCCGGGGAGCAATGAGCATGATGTCGATCACCGATGCCGATCCCGACTCCCCGAAGCCTGGTTGAAAGGGTCCTTGCCGAGCTTCACTTGCGCTGATCGTGGAGTGTCGTCAGCTTGACAATTTCGCAAGTCTTCCGACCCCGGGGAAGGACAATCTCCACTTCGTCGCCTTCTTCGTGACCCATCAAGCTCCTGCCAATGGGGGAAGTGGTGGAGATTAAGCCCCGCTTGGCATCAGCCTCTTCCGTCGTGACGAGCCGGTAGCGGCTCTCCTGGCCGGTGCTCGAGTCGGACAAGACGACAATGGAGCCGTAGGAAACCCGGTCGGTGGGAATCTTGTCCAGGTTGACCATCGAGAGTTTGGCCAGCCGCTGCCGGAACTGAGCGAGTTGTGCCTGGACGTAGGATTGGCGTTCCTTGGCCGCCTGGTATTCCGCATTCTCGCGCAGATCTCCCAGGGCCAGGGCCTTTTCGAGCGCCTTCGGCAACTCATCCTTGAACTCCCGGTCGAGCTTCCGAATCTGTTCTTCTAACTTCCGTTTTGCTTCTCTCAAAAGTTCGTTGCCTCGCTTACGAGTTGGAGGAAGGGGCTGGGAAAAAGGCCCAGAAAAAAGGTCCCGAAAACCATGACTACAATGGTGATGCGAGCCGCCAGGGGCAAGCTGATGGAGCTCAGTTCTCTCTCCGGGTCGCGCATGAACATGAACACGATCACCCTCAGATAGTAGTAAAGACCGATAGCGGATGCCACCAGGGCCAGGACCACCAGCCCGTACCACTGACCCTGGATGGCAGCCGAAAAAAGGAACAACTTCCCCATGAACCCGGCCGTCGCGGGAATTCCCGCCATGGAGATCAGGAAGACCGCAAGGGAGACACCCAGGAAGGGGCATCGGGAACCGACTCCGGCAAAATCGGCAAGATCCACATACCTTTCCCCACGCTTGGCCAGGATCTGGACCACCGTAAAGGCTCCCAGTGTCATGAAGGTGTAGGAAGCCAGGTAATAGAGCACCGCTTCGTTGCCCACTCGGTTGTGAGCCGTGAGGCCAACCAGCAAGTAACCCGCGTGGGCGATTGAAGAATAGGCCAGCATGCGCTTGATGTTGGTCTGGGTCAAGGCCACGATGTTGCCCAGGGCCATCGTGGACACCGCCATTGCCCACAACACGATCTGCCAGTGCTCACTCAGATCCGGCACCACCTGTTGCAGCACCCGCAGAAGAGTCACGAAGGCAGCGGCCTTTGAGGCCACCGCCAAATGGGCGGTGATGGGAACGGGAGCGCCCTCGTAGACGTCGGGCGTCCAGACGTGAAACGGCACCAACGCGGCTTTGAAGCCAAAGCCCACCAGCAGCAGAGCCAATCCCAAAAACAGGCCAGGGGAGACGGCTCCGGACGCCTGGATCGCCTCCGCGATTCTGACGTACCTGGTGGAACCCGTGGCCCCGTAGATGAAGGCGATCCCATAGAGTAAGAAGGCGGTGGAGAAGACACCCAGAATAAAGTACTTCCAAGCCGACTCCGCTGACTTGAGAACTCGTCTGAAAGCGGCCAGGATGTAAGTGGCAATGGAGAGAACCTCCAGGCCCACGAAGGTCATGATCAGATCCGCGCTGGTGGCCATCAAACACATGCCGATGGTGGAAAAAACCACCAACACGAAGTATTCTCCCTGGGGCAGTTTCTGCTCCTCCAGATAGCTGATGGAAATGACGACCACAGCGGCACTGGCGAAAAGAAAGAGAAGCTTGCAGAAGTGGCCAAAATCATCCTGAAAGACCATCCCCGAGAAGCCCGTCCCTCCCCTTTGGCCCCACTGTGCCACCACCGGGACCACGGCCAGGCCGATGCCCAGCAGCGCGGCGTAACCGAGACGGCTTTGATTCTCTTCGCCCACCCGGGGGACGGCCAGCATGATCAAAAGCCCCGTGACCGCCAGAATCATCTCGGGCAAGAGCGCGGCGTAGTTAATTTCCACGGTACTCTACTCGAATCGGTTGGGCATTCCGGATCTCTTCAAACCGGTCTACAATCTTCTCCAGGGATCGATCCATCGGTCTGAGAAACGTACTCGACTGAACTCCTATCCAGACCGTCAAGGCCACAAGGGGGATTAGAATGGCGACTTCACGAAAGGTCAAATCGGGCAAGGACCGGTTCTTTTCCTTCTCGAGCGGCCCCAGAAACACCCGCTGATACATCCAAAGCATGTAAACGGCCGAGAGGACCATGGCGGTGGCGGCCAAGGCCGCGTAGGCCGCATTGGAGAGAAACGTTCCCTGCAGGATCAAGAACTCACCCACAAAGCCGTTGAGTCCGGGCAGGCCGATGCTGCTCAATGTGATCATCATGAAGAACATGCTGTAACGGGGCATGACATGGGCGACTCCGCCAAAATCTGCGATGAGCCGGCTGTGTCTCCGATCGTAGAGCATGCCTACCAGGAAAAAGAGGGCCCCGGTCGAGATTCCGTGGTTGAGCATCTGCAGAGTCGCTCCCTGCACCGCCTGGATGTTGAAGGCAAAGAGGCCAAGCACGACCAAGCCGAGATGGCTCACGGAAGAGTAGGCAACCAGCTTCTTGACGTCCGGCTGGACCATGGCCACCAGCGCTCCATAGAGGATTCCGACGATGGCCAGGACGCAGATCCAGGGAGCGAAGTACCAGGCGGCGGAAGGGAACATCGGAAGGCAAAAGCGCAGCAGTCCATAGGTTCCCATCTTGAGCAGAACCCCCGCCAGGATCACGGACCCTCCCGTGGGTGCCTCCACGTGAGCGTCCGGCAGCCAGGTGTGGAAGGGGAAAAGTGGGACCTTGACGGCAAAGGCGAGGAAGAAAGCCAGGAAAAGCAGTCTTTCAGCCATCGGCGTCAAAAGGATTCGCCCGTCCTCCAGTTTGGAGGTGATTTCCACCAGATCGAAGCTCTGAGCACCGTTGAAGTAGTAGAGGGCGATGACGGCCACCAGCATCAGGACCGAGCCGGCCATCGTAAAGAGGAAGAATTTGACGGCGGCATAAATCCTTCGAGGTCCGCCCCAGACTCCGATCAAGAAGTACATGGGGACCAGCATCACTTCCCAGAACACATAGAAGAGAACCAGATCGAGGGAGACGAACACGCCGATCATGCCCACTTCCAGCAGCAGCATGAAGATCCAGTAAGACTTCAGCTTCTCTTTGATCGTCCAGCTGCCCAGAGCCACCAGGGGCATCAGAAGCGTGGTCAGCAGGACCAGAAACAGGCTGATGCCGTCGATCCCGACATGGTATCCGACGCGAAAGCCCGCCCCGTCGAACCAGGAGAAGTTCTCCACCAACTGCATGCCCTCGGCGGTGGTGTCGAACTGGACAAAGAGCAGCAGCGAGAAGGCAAAAGTGAGACTGGTGAAGAAGAGAGCCGCGCCCTTGAGCGCCGTGCTGTTTTCACCGGGGAGCAGAACAAGCACAGCCACGCCCAGGGCGGGGATGAGGAGCACAATGGTGATGAGAGTCTCGGCTCCAAACATGGGATCAGGACACCGTCAAGTCCTATCTAAATGAGCGATTCGCCACCGTGATGAGCACCACTCTGTTGCGCCCCGCGAGTCCTTGTCGATCCTCAGCAGAACCGGCGGGTACGCCTGCGGTTTCAGCAACCCTCGGGAACACAACATCTTGGCGCTTCTCATCCGCAAGAATCGCTCAACTCAAGTAAAAGAGCAGCAGAGAAGCTCCACACAAGATCCAGGCCGCGTAGGAACGGACCTGTCCGCTCTGAATCAACTTCAAAAAGTTTCCCCAGCCCAGGATGCCGGACGCCGTGCCATTGACGGCTCCATCCAACACCTTCACGTCCACCACGCCCCAGAGTCCGTCCTTGGAAAAACGGCTGAGCGGCCGGATCAAGAGCCTGTCGTAGAGTTCGTCCACGAAGAACTTTCCTTCCAGCAACCGATACACTCCGGAAAACCTGCGGGCAAGCCGGTCGGGCGAGCCGATGTCTCTGAGATAGCACCGGTAGGCCAGCAGTATTCCCAGCCCGGACACCATAATGGCGACGCCCATCAGGAGCACTTCTTCCAGATGAGAGTGCCCCGCTGCCGCTTCGAACGAATACTGGTAGCGGAAAGAGGGTTCGAGGAAGCGCTGGAGGCGCTGCGCCGCCCCCGTCCACCCGGGTAGACCCACGTATCCGGAGAAAATCGAAAAAACGGCCAGACCGACGAGAGGCAGAGTCACGACGGGAGAGGGTTCATGGGGCGGGTGAAGACCCGCGCCTGGCTCGAACCTTTCTTGGCCGTGAAAGGTGAGGAAGATCAGCCGGAACATGTAGAACGCCGTCAGACCGGCCACCGCCACACCCACCAGCCAGAGAATGACGCCGCCGCGAGGGCTGCTGAAGGCTTCCCACAGGATTTCGTCTTTGGAGAAAAAACCGGAGAATCCGGGGATACCCGTGATGGCCGCGGCGGCGGCCATCATGGTCCAGTAGGTCACTGGAAGATGGCGTCTCAGACCCCCCATCTTGAACATGTTCTGCTGGTGGTGCAAAGACAGGATGACACTCCCGGCAGCCAGGAACAGCAAGGCCTTGAAGAAGGCGTGGGTCATCAGGTGGAAGATTCCGGCTCCAAACGCTCCCACACCCAGGGCCAGGAACATGTACCCCAACTGGCTCACGGTCGAATAGGCCAGCACCTTCTTGATGTCGCTCTGGGCCATCGCAATGAGAGCAGCCAGCAGCGCCGTAGCCAGCCCGACCGCAGCCACCACGGCCAAGGTCCCCGGAGCGCGGCTATAGAGCGCCGCCGAACGGGCAATCATGTAAACGCCGGCGGTGACCATGGTGGCGGCGTGAATCAAGGCACTCACCGGCGTCGGGCCTTCCATGGCATCGGGCAACCAGACATAAAGGGGGATCTGGGCGCTCTTACCCACCGCGCCAATGAAGAGAAGCAGCGTGATCGCCTCCAGCACACCGCCGGCCTGGGGAGCCCAGGTCGAGACCTGGTCGAACACTCTCAGGTAGTCCACGCTCCCAAAGGTTCGGAAGAGAAGGAAAATGCCCAGCACAAAGCCGACATCGCCGATTCGATTGACAATGAACGCCTTCTTGGCCGCATCGCCAGCACTCTTTCTGGCCAGGTCGTAGCCGATGAGAAGATAGGAGCAGAGCCCGACGCCTTCCCACCCCACGAAGAGGACCAGATAGTTGTCGGCCAGCACCAGAATGCTCATCATCAGGATGAACAGGTTCAGGTAGCTGAAGTAGCGGTAGTAGCCGTCCTCTCCCGCCATATACCCGATGGAGTAGACGTGAATCAGGAAGCCCACGCCCGTCACGATCAGAATCATGACCAGCGCCAGGGGATCCAGCAGCAGCGCGAACTCAGACACAAACCCGCCCGACTCGATCCAGGTAAAGAGAGGCTGAGTGATGACCCTCTCCTCGAGGGGCAGCCGGCTCATTTCCCAGAATGAACCGAGCGCCACCAGAAAGCTCAGAAAGACGGCCGAGCAGGAGAGCAGCCCGACGGCGGGGCGGGGAAGCCGTTTCCCGAAAAAGCCGTTGACGGCGGCTCCAAGCAGGGGAAAGAGAAGGACTAGCCAGACGTAATCGTGCATGGCTTACCACTTCATCTGGTCGACCTGATCCACATCCAGCGTCCGGTTGCGGCGCGACAGCACGACAATCAGGGCCAGGCCGACCGCCGCTTCAGCCGCCGCCACCGTCATCACAAAGAAAACGAAAACCTGCCCATCCGTCTGCTCCAGCATGCGGGAAAAGGCGATGAAGGTCAGGTTGACCGCATTCAGCATCAGTTCAACGCACATCAACATGGTGATCAGGTTTCGACGCAGCACCACGCCAACGGCGCCGATGACAAACAGAATCGCCCCCAGGGCCAGGTAGTGAGTGGTTGGGACCATACCGGTTAATCAGGACGTTTGGCCAGGACGACGGCGCCCACGACGGCTACCAGGATCAGAACGGAAGTGACTTCAAAGGGAAGCAAATAGTCCTTGAACAGCTGCCTGGCCAACTGCCGCGTTCCTTCTATTTGCGGCGTTGCGGCACCCCCCATCAATGCCGGCACGTTGATCCGTGGCAAAGCCCGCAGGAGTAAAAAGGCGAGAAAAATCCCGACAACTGGAGCCAATAGAGTCAGCTTCTTCAAATGATTGGCCGAGAAAATCTCGGATTGGGGGTCGAGCAGCATGATGACAAAGAGAAAAAGCACCATGATCGCCCCGGCGTAGACGATCACCTGGACCGTCGCGATGAAGTGGGCGCCCAACTGGAAAAAAAGGACGGCGATCGAACCCAGACAGACGATCAACGCCAGCGCGCCGTACACAGGCCGGCGCTGCACAACGACGCACAGGGCTGAAATCACCGCCACTGCGGCGAAGATGTAAAAGATTGCAAAAACCACCTGAACACCCGGCGCTCACGGAAAGTAGAGATCTTAGTGGACCCCCTGTGCGATGTCAAGACACCCATCGAGAGGACTTTCCCCATTTTTCGCACAACCTGGGCCATTATGAGGACTCTGGCAGGCTTTACAGCATCCCCCCCTTGCCAGGCGATGGTGCCAAGCTCCTTCCGCACATCCTCACCAACAACTGAGTGCCCCTAACCCCCGCATTGCCTTTGTCGTACCGATCGTCTAAACTGAGTCAAGATCTTCAGACGACCGGATTTCGGGAGGGTCCTGTGAAGCTGCCTCTCACTCAACTAGGGCAGGCGGTAGAGGTCTGTGCTGAAGGGACTGGGAGATGTTGAGCCGAAGGGCGCCTTCCTCACCAGAGTCCCGAGCAGGCGCGTGGACCAGGAAGTGGCGTTCTCCTCTGGCCATGAACCCGAGCGAAGGAGGGACAGACCCATGCTCTCCCGTTTGACGCCCTTTTCACCGCTGATCCGTCTTCTGGTTGAGCCGAGCCGACCCCAGTCGGTGCAGAGGGCGCAGTCGAAATGAACGCACAGCCCATTCGCAATATGCGAATTCACTTCTATGGCACCCAGGGCAGCGGGTCGACCTTTCCTTCTCGCGAGGAGCGCCGGAAGATCCAGAAACTAATGGCCTACGATTTGATCCGCCAGATCTTCCAAGACCTGGCTCGGCGCACCGACAAAGAGGGTCGACTGGCCCAGACGATTGAGGACATTCTCCAGGGTCCGATCAGTAAGAGAGCCCTGCTCGCCTATCTGGACACACTGAGACTTTCCAGCGCGCGCATTTACGGGGGATGGACTACGTGTGTCCGGATCGAAACCCGCGATGGGTTCGACATCATTTTCGATTGCGGCAGCGGTTTTCGCAACTGCGCCAGGGATCTGCAAACCAAGTGGGGACGTCGAGAAGAGCGGAAGCTCTATATCTTTGGAAGTCATTCTCACCGCGACCACACCGAAGGCTTTGATCAGGCCGCCGTCTGTTTCGACCCCCGCAACACTCTCTATGTTTACGGAAATCGGCAGTTTCTGCGGGCTCTGGATACGCATCTCGGAATTTTTTCGAGACATGTCGAGGAGTCGGTGCGGGGTGTCCAGACGCCGATCTTCTACGGCCTCATGCCAGCCAGGTTCAAGGCTTGTGAGATAAGGGACCTGGAGGCGCAGCCGGCACCCCTGGAAAAGGACTCGCTTGTGCACCAGTTCCACCACATGAGGGAGCCGGTGCGCCTCGGGGACACTTCCGTCACCGCCTTTGAGGTGTGCCATCCCGCCCCCTGCTTCGCCTATCGCATCGAGAATGGGGGCAGGACCTTTGTCTTCTGCACCGACCACGAACTTCGCCATGGCACTGACCCCGAGGACCCCAGGCAGCAGGCCAGCCTGGAGGCGGAGAGCCGGTTGATCGGGTATGCGGCCGGCGCCGACCTGATGTACCGTGACGGCCAGTACCTGCGAATCGAATACGATGGCCGCAAGGGAATCGGCTCTCCATCCGGCGTGCCGCGGCTCGACTGGGGACACAGTTGCATTGAGGACGTGCAGGCGATGGCCAAGAACAGCCGCATCAAGAAGACGCTGGTCGGTCATCACGACCCCAATCGCGACTGGGCTGAACGCAACTGGATCGATGAATCTCTGGCCCGTGACTACCGGGAAAGCGGGCTCTCCGTCGAACTGGCGCGAGCAGAGACAACGGTCGACCTTTAGCTCGCTCCCATCTGGCGGATGGGAAGCCCCAGGATGTTGTGTTCCCCCGAGTTGCGGAGACCGCAGGCATACCCGCCACGGTATGTCGAGGATCGACAAGACCCGCGGGGCGCAACAGATTGATGCTTGGCGCCGTCGACAATCGCTCAATTTCAGGTTATAGTAGCCTCCCCGCCCTGAGTCACAGACCAGCGAAGTGTCAAGAGTTGCTAAAATAGCGCTGATGTGTGAATCTTTCCCTCCCTTTGCGCGTCGCCGCCAACCTTCGTTCCGAATCAGCTCCTGCGTGGCCATCGGAGTGCTGTTGAGTTTTGCCCTCACTCCCGCCGCCATTGGCCCGAGTGGGGTGGAGTCTGGTTCTGCCCAAGAGGATGCGTCAACCTATGCCGGCAAGAAGATTTGCTTGAGTTGTCACGAAAAGCGCGTTCGCCAGCATGCCGGGAGCAACTTTGACCGGAGCTGGCGACCCGCCTCCGAGCTGTCTACATTCGACCTGCCCAAGACGGTCACGGAGGGCGCGGTCCGAACGACCGTTTTGGAGGAGAAGGGGCATTGGTTTTACCAGATTCAACTCAAGGGGCACCCGGCCCAGAGCTTCCCGGTTCATTCTTTGATGGGGGGGGAGCGTTTCGGGCTGAGCCTGATTCTTGGGGTCGATCAACTCGAAGCCCGCCCTCTGCCGCGCTATACCTTGGTGGAAGCCCGCTACATGATCGAAGCCGGGACCCATCGTCTCAAGCTCTCACCCGGGTTTCCCGCCCAGGCGCCCGGCAGCTACGAGACGGCTCTGGGAAGAGTTCTCAGTCCACAGTTTGCCGAGAAGTGCCTGGAGTGCCACGGGGGCATTGCCGATCCTCAATTGGCCCAGGCCGGCGCCAGGCACCCCAAGTACTTGGACACCGGGGTGGGCTGTGAGCGCTGCCACGGACCCGGTGAACCGCATCTGGAGGCTGTCGTTTTTGGGGAGAAAGACCTGCGAATCGTCAATCCTGCCAAGCTCTCCCATCCCCGGGTGATCCAACTGTGCGGAGAGTGCCACAGTGGCTTTTTTCCGGTTTCCAGCCCTCGGCCCAAGGACGTTCTGATCTCCAACCAGGCCACCGCCATTTCCAACACCGCCTGCTACATCCAGAGCGGAGGCGCCTTCTCCTGCGTCAGTTGCCACGACCCCCATTCGAATGCCGTCCACGACGACCCTGCTTATGTGTCCACCTGCCTGGGATGCCATTCGCCCCGCGAGAAGACGGCGGCGGTGTGTTCTGTCAACCCGACCGAAAAGTGTATCTCCTGCCATATGCCGGTGGTTGAGAAGCCCAACAACTTCCAACTCACCGATCACTGGATACGGGTAGTCTTGAAATGATGCCAAGCCCTCGCTTATCGGTCCTCCTCATGGTTCTCCTGATCTCGCCGGCCTTGGGCGCGAGGCGAAGCCTGTTCTTGCGTCTGCTGGTGGTCCGAAGCCGGCAGACGGCCACCCGCGCCCTCGACCTGCTCCAGGGGGGAACTCCCTTTGGCGAGTTGGCTCGCCAGTTCTCCATCGATCCCAGCGGCCCCCGAGGCGGCTGGCTCGGTCGGGTCAAACTGAACCAGCTCAATGACGAGTTCCGGCGGGTGGCAGAGCATCTCCGACCGGGGTCTGCCAGCCGGATCTTCAACTCCGGGGGCGATTTCGTGATTCTCTATCGGATGGCTCGCGCCTTTCAGGCCAGAGCCATCCGTCTCCAGGAGGAAGGAGAAGTCTTGTTCCGGCAGGGCGAGATCGGGGAGGCCATCGAGCGTTACCGCCAGGCATTGGCCGTTAATCCCGACCTCGCCCAGGCCTATTTCTCTCTGGGTGTGGCCTACGGGGAAGCTGGCGAGGTTGAAAAAGAGCGTGAAAGTTACCAGGAGGCCATCCGGATAGCGCCCGACTTTGCCCAAGCCCACTACAATCTGGGACGGCTGCTGATGGCTCAGGGCGAGAGTGCTGCCGCAGTCAGGCGGCTGCGCAAGGCGGTTGAGATCAAAGCGGACTACGCCGAAGCCCTTGTCAATCTGTCCGCGTTGTACCTGGCCCGTGGAGAGGCTCGAGCCGCCATCGACGCAGCTCGTAGAGCCGTCGAGATCAACCCTTTGCTGGCTTCCGCGCATTACAATCTGGGAGTGGCTCTGGGCCACGGGGACCTGGAGGCTGCCCTCGACAGTTTCGAAATGGCGGCCACTATCGATCCAGGTCGCCTGGATGCCCAGCTCAATGCCGCTGTTGCCCTGCTCGGGCTGGGCAGGCGCCGGGCAGCCAAAGAGAGACTGGAAGGCATCGTGTCCCGAAATCCCGCCTACAGGCCCGCCCAGGATGCCCTGGATCGCTTGAGGGAAACCCGCTTGCCACGGAAAGGCTCGGCCACCACGGGAGGGCGGTCCTTGAATCTGGCCGCACAGGGGAGGCAGGCGCTGAAAGAAAAACGTTTTGGCGAGGCGGCGGAACTCTTCGAGCGGGCATTGGCCGGGAACCCGGACTCGAAGGAACTGATCGAGGGGAGATCGAACGCCTTGCTGGCGCTGGGTCGGAGCGAGCAGAGACTGGGACGCTGGGAGAGTGCCAGGCAGTCCTGGCAAAGGGCGCTGGAGGGCAATCCGAACTCTGTTCCAGTGCTGGAAGCGCTGGTCGAAGCCTCGACCCGGAACGGAGATTTCGGGACTGCTCGAGACTACCTGCGCCGAGCCCGGGAATTGGAGCCGCACAACTCTCGCCTCATCCTTCTCAGCTCCCGCCTCTCCTACGAGCAGCGCGACCTCCAACAGGCCTTCCAAAAGCTTCGCCTGCTGCGGCTGGATCACCTCGACAATCAGACCGCCGCGGGTCTTGCGCAACAACTCCTCCGCCTGGGCCTGGTGGATCAGGCGATGGCACTCGCCAACAGGATGTCGCTCACGGCTCCCCAGAAAGTTCAACTGGCCCAGTCGTTGATTCAAAAGGGACGTTTTGAGCCGGCTCTCCGTTTGCTTGAGCCACTGGATACTCCAGGCGCCAGACTCCAGCTAGCTCACCTCTACCTGCGGCAGCTGAAGTTCGAGCGGGCGGAGCCGATCTTGAAACAACTGATCGAAGCTTATCCCAACTTCGCTCCAGCCTATGTCCTGTTGGGGCGTCTGTATCTGGATTCGGGACAGGCTCAAAGCGCCCTTTCGGTTCTCGAAGAGGCGCATCGCCTACAACCAGGCAGCGTCACTCCGCTTCACCAGCTGGGCTTGGCCAACTGGCAGTCAGGAGAGAGTGAACGTGCCCTGAAATGGCTTCATCAGGGATTGCAGCTGGAGCCGGACGACTCTCTGCTCAACTACGAGCTGGGGCGAATCCTGCTGGAAGAGGGGAATCTGTCCGGCGCTCTGGGCGCTCTGCTGGAGGTTCTCAAGCAGGAGCCCGACCACATTCGAGCTCACTATCTGCTGGGAAGCCTCTACCGGGAGTTGGGGGATTCTCAAAAGGCTCGCTATTACCTGGACCGTTTCCAGGCCCTGCGGCAAAGGTTGGAGAAGGAGCGGGTGGAATTGAAAAGAAAGCGACAGGCGTTGGAAGGGGAGCGACTGAGTCGATGAAGCTTTCCGGCATCCTTCGACGCCCCATTCTCCCGGGGCCCGGCATGATTTCAAGGCCCCGAGCCGCGCGCAAGGCCCGCTTTCCTCATCTGCGGCGCGCTCTCCTTTGTCTGCTGATGGTGCCGGTTCTGCCGTGGCCTTTCCTGGTGGCCGGATCACCAGCCCAGAGTTCGAACGCCGCGCTGCAACTGGTGCGACAAGGCCGCTGGGTGGAGGCCGAAAAGGCCTTTGCCGCCCTGGAAAGCTCAGGGCGGCTGACTCCTTCACTGTTCGAGAAGGCCGTTGAGGTCTCCACCCATCTCAATCATTGGGGCCGGGTGGCCCAGCTGCTCGAAAACCTTCGCCGGCGCCAGCCGCTGGCTCTCGGCCAACGGGTGGCGCTTTATGAAGCCTATCTGAAATCGGACCGCAAGGCGGAGGCGGAACGGGAGCTGGTTGGCTTGTGGCGAGAGCGTCCGGACGACCAGAGGATCACCCACCTTCTCGCCTTTCTCTTTCTCTCTCAGAATCGTTTTGCCGAGGCCGCGAGCACCTACCAGCGGTTTCTCGAGATCCATCCCGATTCGATCGAAAGCCGCGTGAATCTGGCGCTGGTGCGCTTCAAACAACAACGGGGCCCGCAAGCCCTCGACCAGCTGAAAAAGGCTTTCAGACTGAGTTCCCGGCAGGCCAATCTTTACTTCTACCGCCAACTGGCTCGCACCATGCCCCCTGAAGGCCTGGCCCAGTTGGTGGAAGACGTCAAGCGGGAAATCGGTGTCCCCTCCGACGGCGCCGGAACCGACCGTTATCTGGCGCGAGAATATGAGAACCTGGGCCGGTACGACCCGGCGATCCACTTTTATGAACGCTACCTGGCCCGAGTCGGCGAAGATGACGAGACCCGCCTGGCCCTGGCCAAACTCTATTTCCACGTGGGCCAGGACGACCGCTCCGCCGCCAGGCTCGAGCCCTTACTCGAGCGTCCGGGAGAGAAGGGCGACCAGTCTCGACTGTTGGGGGCGGAACTGGCTGTCCGCTCCGGAGACTTCGAGCGTGGAGAGCGGCTTCTCCAACAGTTGCCGGCCAGCTTTGCGCAGCTGGCTGTCTACCAGTTCTTCTCAGCCCGCATTGCCATTCATCAGGGGGATGACCAGAAGGCTGAGGTTCTGCTGCGAAAGGCCATTTCCAAGGATCCCGATCTGGTTCAAGCTTACTTTCATTTGGGTCAGCTCTATCTGCGAAACGGACAGTTTGAAAAAGGCCGCCAAGCCTTGGCCGATTACCAGCGCCTGAAGCGGTAGCTGGACGATTTCGGGCCACACCCGCCGGCCTCGATTGGATCGACAATTAGCCTGGATTTCTGTGAGAAATGCGGTCATGTCCGCTGACTACCACGTAGGGCGTTTCCCGTTCCTCCTTCCGCCCCGTTCATTCCTTTTCATTCTTCGTGTGGGGAGGTTTCACTTCCGCTTTCAGCTCCTGGTTGAGAACTCCCGTGCGAGCAAACGTAGCGGTGCCTTCTTTAAAAGGGTGTGAATCTCAATTTCGTTTGGGGCAATTTTCTACGGCGATTGGCGCTTCTCAATCGCAAGAGTCGCTCCACTCAGGTTCAATAGGTGGTCGGCCCTCTCCGGAGAGGACATGGTGCTTGACAGATGTCACTCCTACGGAGTTAACGTTGTTGGCTGGCGTTTGGCTATAAACATGTCATCCCGACGGGATTGGATCGGGAGGCCCCGGCTTGGCGTCCCAGGGCGTGATCAATCCAATCGCGGGCAGCCAGTTCGGAGGAGTTGGCTTTTCATCTCCATTGGGCGAGTTTGGTTGGGGCGTGATCAACTCCAATTGCACTCGGAGGAGTGGCTTTTCATCTCCATTGGGCGAGCTTGGGTTGGGGCGTGATCAACTCCAATTGCACTCGGAGGGTGGCTTTTCACCTCCATTGGGCGAATTTGGTTGGGCGCGGGTGGCAGGGGCGTTGTGAACCCAAGTTGCCGCCTCGGAGGTTGGCTTTTCAACTCCCTTAGGCGAGTTTGTTTGGGGGCGGGTGGCAGGGGCGTTGTGAACCCAAGTTGCCGCCTCGGAGGCTGCCTTTGCACCTCCATTGGGCGAGTTTGGTTGGGGCGTGGGCGGCAGGGGCGTGATGAACCCAGTTGCCGCCTCGGAGGTTGGCTTTTCAACTCCGTTAGGCGAGTTTGGTTGGGCGTGGGTGGCAGGGGCGTGATGAACCCAAGTTGGCGCCTCGGAAGTTGGCTTTTCATCTCCATTGGGCGAATTTGGTTGGGCGCGGGTGGCAGGGGCGTGATCAACCCAAGTTGCCGCCTCGGAGGTTGGCTTTTCAACTCCGTTAGGAGTGTCATGTTTATAGCTGGTTGATCGGATAGTACAACCCAACTCCGTAGGAGTGATATCCAATTCCATCCATGGAGGTGCAAACTTGGCAAATACATATACCCGGATCTATATTCACGTGGTGTTTGCTGTGCAAGGACGGCAGAATTTACTTGGTCAAGAGCATAAAGAGGAATTGCACAAATACATCTCCGGCATCGTTGGGAACAAGAAGCAGAAGCTGATCGCTGTCAACAGCATGCCGGATCATGTGCATCTCTTCATTGGCCTGAAACCGAGCATGGCCTTGTCCGATTTGGTTCGTGATATCAAGAACAATACGTCAACATTCATCAACCGGAAGAAATGGGTCAGAGGGAAATTCAATTGGCAGGAGGGCTTTGCCGCGTTTTCATACGGCCATTCGCAAATTGATACGGTTGTAAAATATATTCAGAACCAGGAGACCCACCACGCGCGGAAGACGTTCAGGGAAGAATATGTCGCGATGCTGGAGAAATTTCATGTGAAATACGACGACAAGTATTTGTTTGAATGGGTCACGAACGTGTGAAGGCACAGCGCCAGCCCGGATTTCGCACGCCCGTCTACTGGCGAGCCGAATGCACCCACGCCGGCTCGCCAAGTCGGCGTGGCGCAGACAGCATGTGCATTAGATCGTTCATGGAGAACACTGCGGGATAGGGATGTAATGGATTTCCTGGCTGCCCTGGGCGTCAAAAAGGGCCACCTCGACCAGTGCGGTCCGGGCCTCAGGGCCGTGGTTTGAAGCTCGCCTGACCATCTCGTCGAGGATCAGAATCGGAAGCGCCCTCTGCGGGCCCTTTCCGATCTTCTGGAAATTTTTGGCCAGCCGACTGAGAAACTTCTCCAGGTCGCCCAAGGGCATGGTCTGGCCCGTGGCGAGTTTCTTTCGAAACTTGTCGACAAACTTGGCAAAGCTCTTGTTGATGTTGTCGTGCCGCCAGGCCCACCAGACATCCGGTTCAACCACTTGGACGCCCACGCTGCGTTTGCCCTGCTTGAACGACAAACCTCCCGTCCATTTCGAAACGAATGGGGCAGTGATGTTGCCGACCTTGTTCAGATCCTCATAGAAGCCGTTTTGGTACAGGGCGGCTACTCCAAGATTTCTGGGGTTGGGTTTTCTGGGTGCGTAGTAGGTGGTAATGAGCCGCTCGACGTACATTCGCTCCAGTGCCTGGCGATTGCCCTTGTCGCCGCTGAAACCAAACTCAGAGGAGAAGTCTGTTTCAAGGGCATCGGCCAGCGCCTCGGAATCAAACGAGAAGGTGTAACTGACCCGCACTTTGCCGAAGTGGTCAGCCTCAAAGCCTTCGGATCGAAGCAGCGCTACCGTGCCGACCAGATTGTCCAGTTGAGTCTGGTCGATGATCCGCAGCTCCCGGGCCAGTTGAAAGTAGGCCTCGAGTTCCTCTGGTTGGGTGAAATCGTCGATGATCTCGTAATTGAAACGATTGGTCAGAGCAGTCAGCGTTTGGCGAGCTTCGATAGCCTGATTCCTGAAGTCGTCGTCGTCGGCAAAGGCGCCGCTGAGGGTACCGGCAATCTGCAACAGATAGTTCAGCTGGATGGCTCTGTGATCCGATTCGGTCCTCCGTTTCCCTTCTACCGTGAGTTTGTAGACGGTCAGCAGACCGTTTCCGCCCACCTGGATCGATCTTTCCAGCTTGGACAATATCGAAGCAACTTCCTTGAAATTCCAGCCGAAGAGATGGACCTTGAGAGTCGACTCCTTTCGGAGCAAGTTGGTAAACCTGGCTTCCGAGATTTTCAGGACATCGAGGTTTTCATCCTTGAAGATCTCCCGGAAGTCCCCCGAGACCGCGCTCTGGTAGAGTTGCTGGCCCTTCTGTTTGAGCTGGCCATCCCCTCCCACCAGGATCTGGATGTCGACAAGCTTCTCTTTCTCCCGGATCCGTTGATACTCGCAGCTGAGGTCGAAGCGGCCTTTGGCGTTCAAGGCCCTGGAGATCAAGTCTCTCGCCTTGTCCAGGGTTTGTTCGAACTCCTTGGCGAAACGGTTGACCTCGGCCACAAGCTCAGCGACTCCGGGATCGTCGAAGATCTTGTCAAAGGGTTTGTCCAGTAACCTTGCGACCAATTCCTGGACCCCCGTGGTGGCGTTGGCCTTGAGCTTGGCAACGGAGTCCCACCTGGCCAACTCGGTGGTTAACACATCCAGGCCCAGCGCCGCCCTCTTGGCTTCGATGAACTCGCGAATCTCGTCTCTAGCGTCACTTGTCACCAGCTTTTCAAAGGCATTCAACCGATCTTCCAGTTCCTTGTGAACCTGGTCGAAGCGGGTGAAAATCTCTCCCAATCTCGTTCCAACGAGATGCTCGAGGAACTCTCTGAGCTGCTGGTCCTTGAAGTTGTCGAGGAGCTTTTTCCTCCCGGCGGCCAGATCGCCGGCCGCAAGCACCGCACGAACCCTGGCAACCGCATCCTCCAGGTCGATCAGGTCGACAAACGACTCGTAGACGCTGATGGCCTTGTCATCCAGTTCCGCAATGGTCTGGTGGATCTTGCGGATCTTTCCAAGAACCTTTTCCAGTTCATTCGGAGGCAAGGCGGCAAAACCTTGTCCAACCCACTGTTCGACCAGAGCCTGAAAGAATCCGTCCGCCTGCTTTCTGAGATCATCCCTGGCGAGCTGCGAATAGAAGAGCGCTTTTCTGAGGACTTGCGAGGTAGAACTGCCCAGTATGGATTCGAGGAGTTCCAGACCGCCTTTCTGGGCTTGAGGGGTGTCCAACTCAACTTTGACCGACACTCCAAAGGCGAAGTTGAAGGTCGACGTTCTGTCCTTTTCGACTACCACCCGAAGCCACTGCTCAGAATCCCCGCGCAGCACCATGACCTGGAAGGCCCCGGCTAACTGATAGCTTGCTCGGATGTAGCCCGAGGCCCGAACCAGAAGTCTGGTTTGAAGGTCCAGCTTTCCCAGAGAATAGTTTTTCGTACCGGTAAACTCGTAACCGAAAGTGGCATCGGCTCCCAGGCTCAGAAACCCGGTATGGCGGTTGTAGAGGATCTCGTTTCTTCCCAGGGCCACAGGCAATCCCGAGTGTTCAACTTCCGCAAGTCTCGACTGGGGCAAGCGGGCCTGAGAGAAGGTGTCTTTGATCGCTTCCAGAACCAGTGCATCCCCCGGGGCCGATCGGCAGTAGAACCACTGGTAGTGGCCGCCGGTCTTGAACTGAAAGCCCACATCGAGGCCCCCTTTGAACATCCCGGACCCCGCCAGACCGGTTCCCACCTGAGCGTCAAAGGAAAGAATGAACAATCCTTCCTGACCCGAAAGGGCGACATACTCCTCCAGAATGGCCTTGAGGTTCCTTGGATGCACGCCGGAAAGCGAGAAGAGGCCAGCCTGGGAGAGCACGATGTGCATCCAGGCCTCAAATCCTGCAGTCAGGCTGAAGCCGACCGAGAAATCTCCGCTGGCTCCGTTCGGCTCTCCCAGCCGGATTCTCTTGGTCGTTTCAAAGCCGAGATCCACGGCGGAAGAGAGAAGGGGTGAGCTGGCTGAAT